>DASZUY010000028.1:0-22352 GCA_035547495.1 Parafilimonas sp.
TGACGCACGCAGCCTGAAAGAAGGCGAGCTTACAAAAAAAATGATTGCTTTAACAGAAGCATGTATTCGGGAAAACCCTTCTAATTATTTATGGAGTCATCGCAGGTGGAAACATGCGTTTGATGCAGAAAAGCATGAACGGTTGATGATATAATTTCCAAGTTATGAGAGCGGAATTAGTTCAATACGCTGCTTTCTTTTTCTTGTTGAATATTTTTTTGTTCTCTGATTTTTTCCCAGCCGCCCAACACGTTGTATAAATTATGAATGCCTTGCTTTTTAATAAGTGAAGCAGCAATCACACTTCGATAGCCGCTTTTACAATGCACATAAATATTTTGGTTTTCATCAAAATCAGCCATGCTTGCAGGATCAATAAAATTTGTCAAAGGAATATTTATTGCATCCTTTACATGTCCGTCTGCAAATTCTGTTTGTCTTCTCACATCAACCACTAACAACTTTTCATCATGAGGTAAATCCATTGCTAATTCATCCGGCTCAATGTTAATGATCATGTCGATGGGTTCGCCTGCATCTTTCCATACTTCAAAACCTCCTTGAAGATAACCCGCGAATAAATTAAAGCCCACACGTGCAAGACGCACAGCGCTTTCTTTTTCTTTTCCTTTATCGCAAACCAAAAGCAGCGTTTTATCAAATGGCAAAAGGCTTCCGGCCCATTCAGCAAAGCGACCTTCAAGACCTATAAAAATGGAATTCGGAATAAATCCTTCAGTGAAATCTGAACCTTTACGCGTATCAAGCAAGATTACTTTATCATCGCTTAATAATTCTTTTGTTTGCTTAACTGTAAGTGGCGTTAAAGCTTTATCTAAAATAGCATCAAGGCTTTCATATCCTTCCTTATTAATTTTTGCATTAAGCGGAAAATATTGCGGCGGTGCAGAAAGACCATCAGTAACAGCTTGAATGAATTCCTGCTTTGAAGTTGTTTGCAAAGCGTAGTTTGTTTGTTTCTGTTCGCCAATAGTGCTGAACGTTTGCGAGCCAAGACTTTTACCGCAACTGCTGCCTGCACCATGCGCAGGATAAACAATTACATCATTCGAAAGCGGAACAATTTTTTTCTGAAGACTGTCATACATAATTCCTGCAAGTTCTTCTGTCGTTAAGTTTTCGTCCTTTTGAGAAAGGTCTGGTCTACCAACATCACCAACAAACAAAGTGTCGCCGGTAAATATTGCGTAATCTTTTCCTGTTTCATCTTTTAATAAATAACAGGAGCTTTCTAAAGTATGACCGGGTGTATGCAAAACTCTTATAGTTACATCACCTAATTTAAATTCTTCATTATCTTTTGCTACGTAAACAGGAAATGATGTTTGTGTTTGCGGACCATATATAATAGGTGCATTTGTCGCTTTGCTAAGATCGATATGCCCGCTTACAAAGTCTGCATGAAAATGTGTTTCGAAAATAAATTTTATAGTGGCATTTCTTTTTGCTGCGAGAGAAATATATTCATCAATATCACGTAAGGGATCGATGATAGCTGCCTCACCATTGCTCTCAACATAATAAGCTGCCTCGCTAAGGCAATTCGTGTATAGTTGCTGAATATACATAAACCAGTTTTTTGCAAAGCTACAACTGGTTACTGATTTTTGGTTTATCCGCAAAGCTGTTCCACGAACGCGCTTATTTCTTTTATGCGGTTATAATTAACAGAGTAGTAAATAAATTTTCCTTCACGTTTAGTTGTAACAACACCGGCGCGCCGCATAATGGCAAGATGCTGCGATACTACAGATTGTTCAAGCCTGAGCTTTACATATATTTCTGTAACAGTAACTTTTTTATGTTCATCTAAAAGATGCAGTAACTGCTGTCTTAACTTATGATTTAAAGCGCGCAAGATCATCGCGGCTTTTTTTAAATGAACAAAATCTATCTGCACATCTTCGTTAATATCCGGATTGTGGAGTGTACTTGACTGCGTGCTATTCATATAAGTGCTTTCAATCAAAATATAAAATGTTATAAAAATTCACATAAACAATAATTGTGCCTTTGAAGTTTATTTTACATAAGCGGGCTTAATATAGAAAGGTTCGCAATAGGCTAAGTTCGCAAAGTGCTCTAACTCAAACGCTTTAAATGCACATATTGCCACATCATTAACAGTATAAGTTGAAGCGCCATAAGAAATATTTTCAAACCCTGCAATCGCCTTTAGTTTTAAACTTCCATTGCCTCCAGCAACTATTTTATAGGTATTTTTTTCTTCATTTAAAAAGTTATTATCGAGTATTACCGACGCATAATTTTTTACAAGTTTTAATTCGCGATTGTATAGTGCGGTAAACACTTCCATGCGTCTTGCATCAATCATCGGGCAAAACAAAATATTCGTTTCATGTGCAGCATTTTGCTGAAGTGCGAAGGCCAGCAAATCAAGTGTATTTAAAAGAATGAGCGGTTTATTCAAAACATAGCAAATGCCTTTCGCCGAAGCCAGTCCAACGCGTAACCCTGTGTAACTACCTGGTCCGTTTAAGACAGACACAGCATCAATTGACTTCAACGCGACAGACGCATTTTTTAAAACTTTTTTTATTGCGGGTTGTAAAAAAGATGCGTGGTCTTTTTGCACAACACTTCTTTCATGAGCAATAACTTCCTCATTATTGCTTATTGCAACAACACATTCTTCAAAAGCGCTGTCTATAGTTAAAATTAAAGCCAACAAATTTTATTTTACTGATTCTGATAATAAGCCTGCAATTGCATACCTGTTATTGTTTGCTGATAATTTTTTCAGTAACAGGTAAATTTTTTCCAGCCCAATCTCTTCACTCCACTCAAAGGGGCCGTAAGGATAATTTGTGCCCAACTTCATTGCGATGTCAATTTGTTCTTTGGTGCTTACATTTTCCTGCAACGCATAATATGCTTCGTTAACGATCATTGCCAAAATGCGTGCGGAAATAAAACCATAATCATCGGGTGTAAAAACATATTGCCAGTTCAAACTGTTAAAAATTTTTTTCGCCTGTTGTTTATAATTTTCATCGTTTGATGATAATTCTATTATTGAACGATTTAAAAATCCCGGCCATGCATGTATGCGCACATAATTTTTTTTGTTGATTTCTGCGCAAGTGCAACTCACTGCATTCGCAAATACAAGCGTGCCTTCTAAAAAATTATTTGCTGCAATATTTTCATTATTGAAGGTGAGGTCGAAAAAAACATCAACTGCATCCAAAGGCTTTTCATTTTCTGTAAGCCAATGAATGGTTTCAATATTGTTAAACCCTTTTTGCAACAATTCATTTTTTTGTTGCTGCGTTGCACGAATAGAAATATTCATAAATATCGCCCGCAAAAATAGGTTGTATGGTTGAAGGAAATATTGCAACTTGCCTTGATATAACAAAATCATCATTCCACTATCAAAAAAATATTTACATGAAACAAATAATACAAACTGAAAAAGCGCCGGCGCCAATTGGACCGTACAGCCAGGCAATAAAGGCAGGCGGCTTATTGTTTATCAGCGGACAGGTTGCCATTGATCCTGCAACAAACGAAGTAATTAAAGGAAGCGTAAAAGATGAAGCACGCCAGGTAATGAAAAATATTGAAAGTATTTTGAAAGATGCGAATCTTACTTTTCAGCATGTGGTTAAAACAACTATTTTTTTAACTGATATGAATTTGTTTGCTGAAGTAAATGAAGTTTATGGCAGTTATTTCGATGGTGATTATCCTGCAAGAGAAACCGTTGCTGTAAAAGGATTGCCCAAAAATGTGAATGTTGAAATAAGTATGATCGCTTCAGTTTCTATTTAAAATATACCGCCTGGAAAATCGTTGAAAACGTTTTACTTTCTTCAGCACTTAAAATTACTAACCCCATTTTATTATTAAATGCATCCGGCGCTGCGCTTAAATTTTCAATAGCAATGCTGTTGCGATGTGGCGGCGTATAAACCTGTAAATATGGATATGCTTCAGATGGAAAAATGTTTAACCGCAAATTATTTTTTTCATCTTGAATAGTACATGCAACGTTATTTGTATTTTTTAGTTGAAAACAATTATCAAAAAAAACATCGTTTAGTTTTTGTAAAGATTGAAATTTTTCGAATGGAAAAACTTTTCCCGTTGGCACTAACCTATCATTAAACTCTAAAATTTTATTTGAATTTATTTTGAATGATAAATCATCAATCGGCTGATCAAATTTAAAATAAGGATGCCATCCATCATACAAAGGCATTTGCTTTTCACTTTTATTAGTAATAGTTGTTATGATGGAAAGTTTGTTTTCTTTTTCCAACTTATATATCACCTCACACAAAAACTTAAACGGAAATCCTTCATCTTCTCTCGAATAAAAATATTCGAGCTTAATGCTAGCTGAAACATCATCAGCATTTGAATCAACAATTGTAAAAGCTGCATCATAGATCAAACCATGTATTGCTTCTTCGCCTAAAAAAAATTTTCCCGTTTTATATTTTTTATCTTGAAAATAATATTCGCCATTTTTTATTCTGCAAACAAACGGGCTCAGCTTTGCACTTTTAAATGCGTTTGTAATATTTTGTTTCGCATCCTTGCACGATGCAAAACCATCAATGATATTTTGCCTGTCTTCAATAACAAAACCATTTAGCAAAGCGCCAAATGTATAGACATGAGCTTCCGTTTTTTGTAATTCATCTTTTAAAATAACTACAGGAAAAACATCATCAGTTTTTATTAAAACAGAAAAACTCATTTTGAAACATTTTTTACTGCAACAGCAATTTTTGAATCGGCAGTTCCATAATATAACCACCATTTATTTTTATACAGTACCAATCCTTCTGCAAAACAAACATTATTTACTTCGCCGCTAAATTCATAGGGTTGTTCGGGCTTTAGAAAATAAGTGCTTGTTCGATCTGTTATTTTGGAGGGATCATTTTTATCAAGCAAGGCTTCAGAAACAGTGTATGTTCCAAAAGGCAAACTGCTGTCACCAATTGCCGGAATATTACGGCTATTATAGATCAGCAAAATTCCGTTTGATGTAAGCATTGCCGGCGGACCGCTTTCCACCAAATCACAATCATACATTTTCTTTCTTGTTGGCACAGCAATTTTTATGTTAGAAATATTATTGTCTGAATAAACAGAATCATATGCTGCATTTTCATTTGCATTTGCTTCCACCGGCGACCAATGAATAAGATCTGTTGATGTTGCGAGCCAGATATATTTATCGCCCCAATACATCCAGTATTTGTGATGAATGCTCGCGGCCACAGCGCTTCCGTTTTTATAATTTGAAACAATTGAACCCGATTTAGACCAAATATTTTTATAATGTTCATCATTAAAAACAGGTCCATGCTTTTGCCAGTGATATAAATCTTTTGAAGTGGCTATCATCAGCCGCGCTATCTTTCCATCATAAGCCGTATAAGTTAAATAATACATGCCGGTGGTGTCTTGAACCAATCTTGGATCTTCGCAGCCCCCGGGCCATTCATATTTTTTATATGCATCGTTATCAGGATATAGAACCGGTTTTGCATAACGCTTAAAATGTATTCCATCGCTGCTTGTAGCAAGCCCGATTCTTGAACAACCTGCGCTGTCTTGTGCACGATATAACATTACGATCATTCCATCTTTTACTGTTAGCGCCGGGTTGTAAACATTTTTCGCTTCCCAGCTAATTTCTTTTTTCTGAACCGGACAAAAGAAAGCTAAGTTGCCGGGTTTCATTACAGGATTTACAGAATCAAGTTTTACAAAAGGTAATAACCATTCATTGTTTGAAACTGCAGTGTTTGCAGATATATTTTGTTGTGCCTTTGCATTGATGCAAAGCAGCAAGAACAAATAGCAAAAAAGTTTGTTTCGTGCAGAAGTAATCATATTTCAAATTTATCGAGCAGCATATAAATGTGTTCAATTCCATCTTCGAGATAAATGTCACTTATTTGTTTAAAGCCAAAAGACGCATAAAAATTTTTAAGATAATACTGCGCCCCAATTTTTATATTAGTAATTCCAAAAATTTGTTTGCATTCTTCAATTGATTTTTTCATTAGTGCATAACCAATTTTATTACGCCTGTATTTTGGTGATGTAACAACTCTGCCAATAGAAACTTCAGCATAAATATAACCGGCCGGTGCAAGTCTTGTATATGCAGCCAACGCACCTTCTATCCAACCCATTAAATGAAAACATTCCTGGTCTTTATTATCGGCATCCTGGAAAATACAATTTTGTTCAACTACAAAAACTTCGTTGCGCAATCTTATGATTTGATATAACTCATCCGGTGTAAGATTTTTAAAAGCTTTACAATGCCAATGAATATTCATACTTTTCAAACTTGATTGGATCTTTCAAATATCAGGTCGTAATATAGATTTTTTGTTGATGAACTGTTAAGATAGCTGCATCAAACAATTAAAAATATTTTTTTAAATAGAATTGCAAATGAAGCCGGAAAAAACTATGCGTTTATTTTTCTTTTTCATTTTTGTTATCGCTGCATCGCAATCGTTCGCACAAACACCAGACTTAAACTCAGTTAAAGATGCCATAACAACATTGGCTGATAATTTTCCGCAGGAAAAAATTTATTTGCATTATGATAAACCTGCTTATGCGCCGGGAGAAACAATTTGGTTTAAAGCTTATTTAATGGAAGGTGCAAACACAGATAACATCAGCAAAACTTTATACATAGATTTTATTGATGAAAGTGGCAAGCTGCTGAAACATTGCGTGGCTGCTATTTATCAATCATCTGCCAGCGGCGATTATAGTTTACCATTAGAATTTAAAGACAGAACGGTTTATGTGAAGGCATATACACGCTGGATGTTGAATTTTGATTCTTCTTTTTTATACAGAAAAGCCATTCCTGTAGTTCAAACAAAACCTTCTTTAAAAACAACTGCAACTGCGGCAAAAGCATCCATTAAATTTTTGCCGGAAGGTGGTGATTGGGTTAACGGCATTGAAAGTAAGATTGCATTTAAAGCAGTGGCCGCCGATGGAAGACCAGACGCTGTTCATGGAACTGTTGTGAATAAAAGCGGAGAACAGGTTGCAACATTTTCATCACTGCATGATGGAATGGGTTCTTTTGCGCTTACGCCAAAAACAGGTGAAACATATACAGCAAAATGGAAAGATGCACAGAATAATAATTATCAAACAAACTTGCCGGCTGCAAAAGAATCAGGTGCAACTTTAGCGATAACAGTGCAAGATCAAACACGTGGGTTTAAAATTCAGCGTTCTGAAAATTCAACTGATAATTTTAAAAAAATATACATAGCTGCAACCATGAACCAGCATCTTGTATATTTTGCTGCAGCCAACCTGCAGGATAATTTTGTTACCGGCGGTTCAATACCTGTAGCAGCTTTACCATCCGGCATTTTACAAATAACACTCTTCGATTCAAACTGGATTGCATTTGCAGAGCGTGTTACTTTTATTAATAATGATGATTATCATTTTGATCCTGAAGTAGGCTTTTCAGAATTAGGATTAGGTAAAAGAAAATCGAATACACTTGTAATTAGCGTACCGGATACAGTTATTTCAAATCTTTCTGTTGCTGTAACAGATGCCGGAATTGGAATAGATAGCAGCGATGATATAATATCGAGGTTATTGTTAACTGCAGATCTTAAAGGATCAATTTATAATCCCTCATATTATTTTAAAAACAATAGCGATACCCTGCAGCAGCAACTTGATCTTGTAATGCTCACCAATGGCTGGCGCCGCATAAACTGGCAAGATGTTGTGCACAATAAGTTTCCTGCCATAAAATATCAAAACGATACCGATTACTTAAAATTTTCAGGCAAAGTTTACGGCGCATCTGAATCAGATTTACGGCAAGGTGCATTTATAATATTAATGCTCGACAATAAAAAAGACACGTCACGCAAAGTAGAACAGGCATTAATAAATCCGGATGCCTCTTTTTCTTTGCCTGATGATATATTAATTGATACTACAAAAGCTTTTTACAAGGTTGCCGGAAATGCAGGGTTATCAAGCACGGCAGCGGTAACATTTAATTTAAGTATGCCTGCAATAAAAACGTCTGGTAATGATACAATAAATGCAATTTCTTTTGTTGATACAGCAACTGAAAATTACCGGCGGCGATTGGCTGAAGAACAACTGAGATTATTTAAGTTACAACAAGGAACAACTTTGCAGGATGTTACGGTAACAACAAAAGCAAAAAGTCCGCTGCAGATTTTAGATGAAAAATATACATCGCCGCTTTTTAGCGGCAGTGATGCCTATCAGTTTGATGTTTTAAATGATCCATTTGGTAAGAGTGCGATAAATGTTTTTAATTATTTGCAAAGTCGCGTTGCAGGATTAACTATTTCAAATACGTCCAGCGCTACAACCACGCCTTCAGTATCTTGGCGAGGTGGTACACCTGATTTTTATTTAGATGAAATTCCTGTAACTGCAGATCAGCTTTCAAGTATGACTATGGCTGATGTTGCGTATGTAAAAGTATTTAGACCACCTTTTTTTGGATCCAGTGGTGGCGGAGCAAATGGTGCCATTGCTGTATATACCCGAAAAGGTGGTGACGTTGTACAAACACAAAGTAAAGGGCTCCCTTATAAAATATTAATTGGCTATACCGCACCAAAAGAATTTTATTCGCCCAACTACGCAAGTTTTGACAGTCGTAATGATGAGCAGGATTTGAGAACAACGCTTTACTGGAATCCAATGATTTTAACCAACAACGAAAACCATACGGTGCGCATCCACTTTTATAATAATGATATTACATCAAGTTTTCGCGTAATAGTAGAAGGCGTTAGTACAGACGGCAGGCTTACACATATTGAAAAAGAGATAGAATAATCGTTTCTTCAAAAACTTAATACAGAAAACAGTCTATGTGATTTCTGTCACATTTTAAGCTATTGCACTGCTTTACTTTTACATCATTAAATTTTATTTTTATGATTCTTGAACAGATTTATACGGGCTGCCTTGCACAAGGCGCTTATTATATAGAAAGTGAGGGTGAAGCTGCAGTGATTGATCCGCTCCGCGAAGTAGAACCTTATATTAAAAAAGCGAAACAAAACAATGCAACAATAAAGTATGTTTTTGAAACACATTTTCATGCTGACTTTGTTAGCGGTCATTTGGATTTAAGTAAAAAAACGGGTGCGCAAATTGTTTATGGTCCGACAGCTAAACCAGATTTTAAAGCTATTGTAGCTGAAGACGGACAAACATTTAAGCTTGGCAAACTTGTAATTCAAGTATTGCACACGCCAGGCCATACAATGGAAAGTTCTTGTTATCTTTTAAAAAATGAAGAAGGCAAAGAGGTTGGATTATTTTCAGGAGATACATTATTTATTGGAGATGTAGGTCGCCCCGATCTTGCACAAAAAGTAAAAGCAGAATTAACAGAAGATAAGCTTGCAGGTTATTTATATGAATCATTACACAATAAAATTTTGCCGTTGAAAGATGATCTTATTATTTATCCTGCACATGGCGCAGGAAGTGCTTGCGGCAAGAATATGAGCAAGGAAACAACGGATACGTTAGGTCATCAGAAAAAAACAAATTATGCTTTGCAGCCAATGAGCAAAGAAGAATTTATTGAAGCTGTAACAACCGGTTTAGTAAAACCGCCTGCATACTTTCCATTGAATGTAATGATGAATATTCATGGGTATGAAAGTATTGATAAAGTGTTAGAGCGTGGTGAACATGCACTAAGCGCTGAAGCATTTGAGGCAGCCGCTAACGAAACAAATGCATTGATATTAGATACGAGAGATGCACAAACATTCGCAAAAGGTTTCATTCCAAATTCAATTAACATTGGTATCGACGGAACTTTTGCACCTTGGGTTGGAACATTGATTCCGGATATTAAACAGCCGATTTTATTAGTAACTGATGAAGGCAAAGAAGAAGAAGTAATTACAAGATTGGCGCGTGTAGGTTATGATAATACGATTGGATTTTTGAAAGGCGGTTTTAATGCATGGAAGAATGCAGGCAAAGAAACAGATGCCATAAAAAGTATTACGGCAAATGAGCTTGCAGATGTGATGAAAACAAAACAGGTGAACATACTTGATGTGCGCAAAAAAAGTGAGTACGATAGTGAGCACATTGCTGATGCAGAAAATGAACCGCTTGATTTTATTAATGATAACATGGCACATATTGATAAAAACAAAACTTATTATGTGCATTGTGCCGGTGGTTATCGTTCAATGATTTTTACTTCTATCCTGCGTGCAAGAGGTTACGATAAAATAGTTGAAGTGCAGGGCGGATTTAAAGCCTTAAAAGAAAGCGGCAGGTTTGCGGTTACCGATTATGTTCGCCCCACAACCATGTTATAAATCTTTTTATAAAAAATAAATACAATTATATGTTTGAAAAACTTAAATCATTATTTGAAAAACCATCACACAACATGAAAGCGATGATTGATGAAGGTGCATTGATTGTTGATGTACGCACACCGCACGAATTTAAAGGCGGTCATCTTCCCGGTTCAAGAAATATTCCGCTTGATACATTACCATCAAAGATTGCTGAATTAAAAAAGCTAAATAAAAAAATAATTACTGTTTGCCGCAGTGGCGCAAGAAGTACGACAGCGAAAAACATGCTTGTAGCTGCCGGAATAGATGCATGCAACGGTGGTGCCTGGCAAAATTTAAAAGAGGCAGTTTGATAAGGTGATGTTGTGTAGAGAAAGGCAGTCTTTAATTAGACTGCCTTTTTTTAATAGCATAGCTTTAAACATTACGCTGCTTGCGCGGGCAAGTACTTATGCCAAGCACACTGTACAAAGGACAAACGCTTACAATACTTGTAAGCAAAAAAATTGCGGCAATCACCATTAGAACAACGCCCAGTGTGCCTGTTACAACATGTGTAAAATAAAGAACCCCGATTACAATCGCTATTAGAATGCGCAAAATGCGATCTGCTGCGCCCATATTCTTTTTCATAATAATGTTTTGCTCAAAGCTCGCCATCACTGCTATTTTTAAGGGTGACATAAATCACTTAGCGCCCTGACATTACTAATTAGATTTGTGCAAATTTTTTTGTATGAGCTGTATTATGCACATATAGATAAATGCTGTACTAATTTTACAAGTGAACATCAATACACATGAAATGGTTTAGCAAAGAATGGTTTAAAAAAAATTGGAGCAATTATCTTTTCGTTGTATTGACATTAGTTTTCATATTTAACAACAATGCAAAAGCATGGGTATTAAAACAGCTTATTTCCATTGGAATTTTTAATTCCACTTCAATTGAAAAAAATAATAACGATCTTAAAGAGGCACCCACTTTTAGTTTTTATGATGCGCATGGAAATAAGTTCAATACATCATCATTAAAAGGCAAAGTTGTGTTTGTAAATTTTTGGGCAACCTGGTGCCCGCCATGCAGAGTAGAGCTGCCTGCAATCGACAAATTTTATAATCAATACAAAAACAATAAGAATATTTTTTTTCTTACGATAAATGAAGATGACGATCTTGAAACGGCTAAAGATTTCCTTAACAAAAGTCAATACACTATTCCTTTATACATTCGTGGAGAAGAAGTGCCGGATAATATTTTTAAAGGTTCGTTACCAACTACGCTCATCATCGACAAACAAGGAAGAATAAGATTGCATCACGAAGGTATTGCGAATTATGATGCTCAATCTTTTTTAAAACAAATACAGGATTTGATGAAAGAATGATCAGCAAAAATGCTACCTTAAATAAGATTATTTGTTATGCAGGTTTAAAATGAAATCAAACTGGATTCTCATAATATTACTTCTGGTTATTGCTATTGTAGTAATCAATGGTGTTGTTAGTATGCACAAAACTTCTGTAACAGCAGAAAAAAAATTTCAATTTTATTTACAGTCGGAACCTGCAGATACTGTTTGGCGCGGACCGGGCATATATCAAATTCCATATTATACAGACAGCGATAAATTAATTTCATACGGTTATGCGTTGATTGCTCACACATCAGTTTATCTCGGGCCAAAAGGAATTGTTGCACATATAAGTAATGGAATGAATTGTCAGAATTGTCATTTAGATGGCGGCATGCTGCCTTATGCGCTAAATTTTGGGAAGACCTTTGCCACGTATCCTCAATACAAAGCACGCAGTAATACCATACAAACAATATATGAAAGAGTGAATGATTGTTTTGAACGAAGCCTGAACGGAAAAGCATTAGACACAACATCAAAAGAAATGCACGCGATTTATGCATACATAAAATGGCTGGATAAAGATGTTCCGAAAGGTGATGTACGCGGCGGCACAACAGATATGAAATTGCAATACATGAATGTTGCTGCGAGTGTTACCAAAGGCAGAGACGTGTTTATTAATAACTGTGTACAATGTCATGGCAACGATGGACAAGGCAAGTTAAATACAGATGGAAACGAATATGTTTATCCGCCTTTATGGGGAGATAACAGTTACAATGATGGTGCGGGTTTATATCGCATAAGCACTTTTGCGTCATTTGTAAAAAACAATATGCCTTTCGGAACAGATTATCATCATCCAAAACTTTCAGATGAAGAAGCGTGGAATGTGGCTGCATTTGTTAACAGCCAACCCCGCCCACATAAAGATCAAAGCAATGATTGGAAAAATATTTTTAAAAAGCCCATTGATTTTCCTTTTGGCCCATACGGAGATTCGTTTTCAGAAACACAACATAAATACGGGCCATTTCTTCCAATTAAAAATGCGCAAAAACAAAATCAATAAATATGAAAAAGTTATTTGCACTTCTTTTTACAATTATTATTTTTTCTTCAGTGCATGCACAAACCAATGATGATCTGTTAAACAAGAATCGAAATTTTACAGGCGCTGTTGCAGATAAAAAAGATTATTATGCCATTTACCAGTTAGACAATAATGATCCAAAAGTTATTGAAAAGGCTTTAAGAAATATTCAAAACGCATTAAACGATGAAAGATTAAAAGGTAAGGTGCATATTGAATTAATTGCTTTTGCCGGCGGCACCGATGCTTATTTCAAAGACAGTAAATATGGAGATCAGTTAAAGTCGTTGGTTGAACAGGGAGTAATTGTTGCACAATGCAACAACACGTTGCGCGAAAGAAAAATTAGCCGCGACAGCATCTACAATTTTATTGGTGTTGTACCGAGCGCAAACGGAGAACTTATCATTCGCCAGGCGCAAGGCTGGGGTGTTGTAAAGCCGTAACTTTTCATACAAACTTTAATTAGTTATTTAATTTTCTTATTTAGGTCATGCTTTATGAAGCATGACCTAAATTTTTTAATCATGTGATTTTAGTCACCATAAAAATTAATAATTGAAAGTAAGTTTAGTGTAAAATATTTTTTATGCTACACTATGAAATTTTAATTGTTGGCGGCGGAAATGCAGGCATCTCTGTAGCAGCACAATTGCTTCGCCATAAAAAAGATTTGAATATTGCCATTATTGAACCATCAGAAACGCATTACTATCAACCCGCATGGACGCTGGTTGGTGCGGGTGTTTTCAACATACAAAAAACAATCCATAAAGAGGCAGATGTAATGCCTGAAGAAGTGAAATGGATTAAGCAAAAAGTTGTTACGTTTCAACCGGAAAAAAATATTGTAACACTTGATAACAGCAAAGAAGTAGGTTATAATTATTTAATTGTTGCGCCCGGCATTCAATTAAACTGGAACGAGATTAAAGGGTTACAGGAAACAATTGGAAAGAATAATGTTTGCTCAAACTACAGTGTACAAACTGCGCCTTATACGTTTGAATGCATCAAGAATTTTAAAGGCGGTAATGCATTATTTACAAATCCAAATACACCGGTAAAGTGCGGTGGCGCGCCACATAAAATTATGTGGCTTGCTGCAGATTATTTTAAGAAGCATCGCGTATTCAACAAAACGCATATACAATATTGGAGCGGTGGCACAAGATTATTTGGCGTTGATAAATATGAAAGCACATTAAAAAAAGTTGCTGTACGAGATAATGTCGAAATGCATTTTTATACAAAGCTTGTTGAAATTGATGGCGCAAATAAAAAAGCAAAGTTCGTGGGTTTTGGTGCTGATAACAAAGACAAAGAATACATTATTGATTTTGATATGATACATGTTACGCCACCGCAAAGCGCACCGGATTTTATTAAACAAAGCCCGTTGGCAAATGCGGCAGGCTGGGTTGATGTTGATAAAAACACTTTGCAGCATGTAAAGTATCAAAACATATTTTCTTTAGGTGATGCATCATCATTGCCAACATCAAAAACAGGTGCAGCCATTCGCAAACAAGCGCCAGTGTTAGTTGAAAATTTGTTATCATTTATAAAAGGCGAAAGACTTAAAGCTTCTTACAATGGATACACAAGTTGCCCGGTTGTTACAGCTTATGGCAAACTTGTGTTGTGCGAATTTGATTATAACAATAAGCCAACAGAAACATTTCCATTCGACCAAAGCAAAGAAAGATGGAGCATGTATCAATTAAAAAAGCGGGTTTTGCCGTGGTTATACTGGCATAAAATTTTGCCAGGCAAAATGTAATTAAGCTTGCAGTAATCTTATTGATCATACTTGTTTTGCTTTTGAGTATAACTTTGAAATAATTTTCATTACATGAATAAACAATCACTGCAGCAACTTTTTCCTGGTCTTGAAAACGAATTATATGAAGAGTTGCTGCAGCATGGTGATATAAAAAAAGTAAAAGCGGGCGAAACATTATTACGTGTTGGTCAAACCATCCGTTCAACAATGCTAATTCTGGAAGGGTTTGTAAAGTTGTATCGCGAAGATGATGAAGGGAACGAATTTTTTATTTATAACCTGCAGGCAGGACAGGCTTGTTCATTATCGCTGGTTTGCTCAATGAAACATCAAACAAGCGAAGTGTTGGCAAAAGCATTAACTGATGTTGTTGTGTTAAGCATACCGCTTGAGTATATGGATAAGTGGATGCAAACATATAAAAGCTGGTACCAGTTTGTAATCACTTCTTATCGCAACCGTTTTGAAGAATTGCTGAGAACCATTGATGCCATCGCATTTTCAAGCATGGATGAGCGGCTTGAATTTTATTTGAAAAGACAAGTAGCACAATTTGGAACAAACCTTAAGCTTACACACCAGGAAATTGCAAATGATTTAAATTCTTCGCGTGAAGTAATCAGCCGCTTATTAAAAAAGATGGAAGCCAAACATTTCCTTATCCTGCATCGTAATTCTATTGAATGGCAGGGAGAAGTAAATGTTGCTGTGTGACGAACATCACATTTAAAACCAAAACATAAAAAGAATTTTGCAACATGCAAATAGCAGGCTACATCGCAGCGTTATTTATTGGCGTTTCATTAGGCTTAATTGGCGGCGGCGGTTCCATACTCACCGTTCCTGTTTTAGTTTATTTGTTTGGCATATCACCCATACTTGCCACATCATATTCATTGTTTGTGGTGGGTTCAACCAGTTTAATCGGTTCATTTAATAGCTGGCGCGCAGGTTTGGTTGATTTCAAAACCGCTTTGTTGTTTGGCGTTACATCTATCATTACTGTTTTTATAACAAGAAAAATTATTATTCCGCGCATACCAGAAGTTATTCATGTTGGAAATATCATCATGCATTTTTCAATTCTTACGATGGTGCTATTTGCTTTGCTGATGTTAGTTGCCTCTGTCAGCATGATAAGAAGCAAAAACACAATTACTGTTCATGAAGAAAAGAAGACAAACTTTGGTAAACTCATTTTATATGGTGTTAGTATTGGTTTGGTTACAGGATTTCTTGGTGCAGGCGGTGGTTTTCTTTTAATACCTGCATTAGTGTTGCTGTTGCATTTGCCCATGAAAAAAGCAATCGGTACATCACTTCTAATTATTGCATTAAACGCACTCGCTGGTTTTATTGGTGATACAGGTCATTTTAAAATAGACTGGTCATTTTTATTTATCGTTTCATTCATTGCAATTGCCGGTGTTTTTGTTGGAGGAATATTGCGTAAAAGAATTAATGGTGCAAAATTGAAAACAGGTTTCGGCTGGTTTGTTTTAGCAATGGGTATTTATATTATTGTAAAAGAAATTTGGTTACGGTAATTTAGAGCATGCTTTACTTAACTCAGCTCATTTACATAAAAGAAGGACAGGAAGAAGTGTTTCATGCGTTTGAAGATATTGCAATTCCATTAATTTCAAAATATAACGGCAAGTTATTACTGCGTATAAGACCAACAGAAAATTCTTTTATTGAACATTCAATAGATAAGCCGTACGAAGTTCACTTTGTAGAATTTGAGAACGAATCTGATTTTGAAAATTTCATGAAGGATGAAGAGCGAAAAAAATTTTTGTATTTAAAAGAGCAATCGATTAAAACTTCTATTTTAATTAAAGGCGCAAAACTTTAAATCTTATTTCAATTTTAAATCGCTCACCAGCATTGCATGGTCGCTTAAATTTTCGTCAATCATTCCAAATTGCTGAATGCTGAATGAAGTATCAGGCAGAATATAATCAATGCGCAACATTGGCGCCAATGAGCTATATGTTTTGCCAACACCCAATCCTTTTTTCAAAAATGCATCCTGGCGAAGATTGCGAATATGAAAATATGTGTAAGAACTTGGCACATCATTAAAATCGCCGCACACAACAGAAGCGTACTTACATACATCCGTTTGTTCCCGCACGATATCTGCCTGTACACCGCGATTGGTAAAGGCATTCTTCATTTTTTTAAAAATATTTTTCGAAGCTTCAATTGATTTTTCATCGCGCTGTTTTATTTTATTTATCTCAGCGTAATCTGCATTATTAAAACCAAAGGATTGAAGATGCGTTGTAAAAATTCTCACGGTATCATCATGCACTTTCACATCAATATAAATTAAGCTGCCTGTAAAATTTCCGGGGTAATCAAATTTGCCTGAATCTATAATCGGATATTTTGAAAACACAATAGAGCCAGAAGTATAATATCCATTTTCTTTATTAAAATCTTTTGAATAAAAATAATTTGGATATTGTTTGCTAAACAAACCAATGTTATCGGCGCCTTCTCCCTGCGTGTAGGAATGGTTAAATTCCTGCAGACAAATAATATCTGGTTGTAAATCCAGAATGCTTTGTGCAAGCTCCGTTCGGTTATGCTGCTTAATTTCTCTGTCGTTGCTTAAGCCATACATGTTCGCAACATTCCAGCTTATAATGCGAAAAGTGCCGGCAGGTTTATTTGCTAAATCTGTACTGTTAAAATGTGCAGCGAATGTTACAGCAATTTGTTTTGCACCAAATATCAATATAAAAAAAGGAAGCAGTGCAAGCCTTGGCTTAACCATCAGCCAAAAGAAAAAAGTAAACAGTAAAACAAAAAAAAGGTAAGGGAACATTAAACCAAGAAACCCAACGAGCCACCAATGTTGGGGGTTTAAATAGGGCGTAATAACACTCAGCATGTATAAAAAACAAACCGTAACAGTAATAACAAGCAAAATGCTTTTTATTGTGCTGCGAATCATGCTTACTGCCATCATTAAAAATAACGAATAGCAATGAAATTTATTTCCAGCGTATGTCTGTAACTATGGGATAATGATCCGAAAGTTTGCGTTTTACCACCGTACACTGATCTATTTTAAATTTTGGATCGACTAAACAAACATCAATACGAAGGGTGGGAAGAATTTTATAAAAGGTTGCGCCAATACCAAAACCTTTTGTAAGAAAAGCATCCTGCAAATTATTTTTCAACATACGGTAGGTGTATGAGCATGGCGTGCTGTTGATATCTCCGCAATAGATAACAGGGTAAGGTGATTTAGAAATAGAATCGCGAATTATTTTTACTTCACGCTCATGTGCTATTTCTGTTTCGCGTATCCTGTATTCAACAGCACGTTTGCGATCGTAAGTAATTTTATAAATGTCTTTGTTTGCATTGGCAGTGTCTTTGTAAATTTGGAATGATGCAAGATGTGTGGTATAAATGCGCAAAGGCTTATTATTAAAAAGAATAGTTGCATAAACCGCGTTTTCATTCATCTCATGTTTGCGCACATTAAAGCGGCAACTATCTAAAAAAGGAAGCTTTGAAAAAATTGCCGTGCCGCGTGTTGTATTTCTTTCAATTGAACTTGACCAGCTTTGATCTTTTGAGAGCAAACAATATTTATATCCCATGGAGTCCAACTCTTTTCTTACAGAAGCCCTCCACTTTGCGCCTTCCACTTCTGTAAATTCCTGCACACATAAAACATCGGGGTTGTTTTGGGTGATGAGATTAAGCATTTGTGCACGCACTTCAGATCCATATAATAAGTTCACAAAGTCTTCAACATTCCATGTCATTATTCTTAAGGATGAATCTTGTTTTTGTGCATTCCACTGTGAAGAAAAATTAAATGCAAAAGATGTGCTTAGATTTTTATATCCGCACAACAAACAAATCAATAAAAAAATTGCCATGCGTTTATTTACAAAAAAAGAAAAGATGATCAGAGCAATCATCAATAAAAACAAATATGGAAACGCAAGCGAGAAAAGCGCGATGAAAGAAAATTGCGTTGGATGAATAAATTGCGTGAAGCAGGAAATAAGAAATGCAACAAGAACAATTAAGCAGAGTATTTTATAAATGAATTTGAAAAATGATCTCATGCATTATTTTACCTTACCTGCACATTATAAATCAGTGTTACTCGCTTTCTTTAAAAATTCTTTTTCATCATCAGAAAGGTACTGGTATCCTTCAGAATTTATTTTATCAAGAATTTCATCAAGCTTTTGCTGCGTTACATGCAAAGTTTTTTGGTAAGGCTTTCTTGTTGGCTTGTAATATGATTGATTTGCTTTTACTTTTTTTTCAGGATTAAAAAGATCATTTACCCAATCAGAAAATCGTGTCATCCATAAACCGAGATCGTTACCTTTTCTTAATTGTTTAACAAAAGCAAACCCTGTTAAACCGCTTGCAACATGTGATAAGGCAACAGCACCGTTCACCATTCCAACGGTACCAAAATCTATGGCAATAAAAATGATGGTTATAATCCATATAGGAATACCGCCATTCATCATTTGAAAAACTCTATAATTAGGTGCAAGTGTTGTAACCGCAACGGCAATTGCAACAACAGAAGCCGCCGCACCTGTTTGTGAGATAAAATCTACATCTGGTTTTAATGAGGCAAAAAGATTTGCAGAAGCTATAAATGTGATTGCTGCAACAATACCACCATAAAAATAAATTGGAATGATCTTGCCATTACCTGCAAGGTCTTGTAAAATATAACCAAAGCACCAAAGCCATAATAAGCTGCTTATAAGATACCAAAGATTATCGTGCGAAACCATGTAGGTAATAATCGTCCATGGACGTGTAAGAAGTTTTGTAATACTTGCGGGCAACGTAAACCAATCTGCAATTTGTGTTTGATAAGATTGAAGTCCTGTATCGCCGCTCATTTGGTAAACAAGCTTTATAAATAATAGCGCAAGAAAAATTACAGCATTAATAATAATAAGCCAGGTTAGCGCATTATTGTCTTGTCCAAGTATGGGTATTCTCTTATTTCTCTCCCTCACCGACATAAAGTAAAATTACTTTAAAACTGTTTTTTAATAAAAAGTTCGTTTGTTATTTTTATTCCAAAACAATACCAATAAAAATCCAAACAAAGCACCACCTAAATGCGCCACATGCGCCACATTATCGCCTGCACTGTTTTGTAAAGCCATTACAAGTTCAAAGCCTGCATAAATTAATACGAACCATTTTGCCTTAAGTGGTATAAAGAAATAGAAATATATAAGGGTATTTGGAAAAAGATAACCAAAAGCTACAAGGCACCCAAAGATTGCCCCGGAAGCGCCTAATGTGCCTTCATTAATTCTTTCAGCGGTGAATTGACTTGCCATACTAACTGCCTGCTGGGCAGATGCCATATCAGAAGGATTTGCTTGCCATTGTTGCAATAGTTGAGAACCGTCATAATAGTTACCTATATGTTCTTTAGAATAAAATTGGGTGAAGCTTGAAAGATTAAAATTTTGCATTAATACATGGTAGCTATTTAATAATGTATTTGTTTCAAAATATAAAACAACCATATGGCATAAAGCTGCCCCAAGTCCACAAACAAAATAAAAAATTAGAAATCGTCTCGGACCCCATAAATTTTCAAGCACAGAACCAAACATCCATAATGCAAACATGTTTGAAAGAATGTGTGCCCAGCTTCCATGCATAAATAAATGCGTAATGAATTGCCAGGGTTTAAACAAAGGGCTTTGCCATGTATGCAATGCAAAAAGATTTTCCATTGTTTGCGAACCTGCAGTGGGGGCAAACGGATGGTGTGCTAAAAACACAAGCACGTTAATAATTAAAAGATTTTTAATAACGGGTGGTAATATCTGGAAACTGCCTGGTCTAAATTCTCTCATTCAATTATAGGTTATGCTTTTATTTTTAACTGGATAACGTTTTCAATATGATGTGTATGCGGAAACATATCAACCGGCTGAATTTTTTCAACCGAATATTTTTCGTTTAAAATGCTCAAATCTCTTGCCTGCGTTGCAGGATTACAACTTACATAAACAATAACCGGTGATTCTATCTCTAATAATTTTTCAACCACCTTACCATGTAAACCTGCTCTTGGCGGATCAACCATTATTACATCCGGCTTGCCATTCTCTTCAAAAAATTCACTGGTACAAACATCAATTACATCGCCGTTATAAAAGCTTGCGTTTGTTATATTATTAATTGATGCGTTCTCTTTTGCATCTTCAACCGCTTCACTTACCACTTCAACGCCGATTATTTTTTTTGCCTGCCCACTTACAAAAATACCGATGCTGCCCGTTCCACAGTACAAATCATATACAGTTTCAACATTTGTTAACCCGGCACAATCTCTTGCAATGCGATAAAGCTTTTCGGCTTGTTTTGTATTTGTCTGAAAAAAAGATTTTGGGCTGATCTTAAATTTAAAACTTTCCAGCTGTTCCATTATATAACCTTCGCCTTTTACAATTTGCGGTTGAAGATCAAAAATGCTGTCGTTTCTTTTATTGTTGATGGTATATAAAAGCGTTGTTACCTCAGGAAAGTTTTTCAAAATAAAATCAAACAACAATTGCATTTTCGCTTCATCATATTTTGTAAGAACTATGTTCAACATTATTTGCCCTGTGGTTGCCATACGCACCAACATGTTGCGCAGCCAGCCTTCATGTTCCCTGAAATCATAAAAAGAAAAATTGTTTGTGCGTGCAAAATCTGCGATCGCATTTCTTATTTCATTCGTTGGCTCTGCCTGCAGAAAACACTTCTTTATTTCAACCACTTTATCAAATAAACCCTTTGCAAAAAAGCCTGCAACATTTTTTTCGCTGAAAGATTTCACATCTGCATGTTCATCTATCAACTGCCTGAACACATTTTCGGGAATAAATTGTTTTGTTGAAAATGCGTATTCAAGTTTATTGCGATAAAATTTTGTTTCGTCAGCACCAATTATTTGGTTAATTGATGGCAACGCTGTTTTACCAATTCGTTGCAGCACATCATCAACTTGGTTTTGTTTATACATCAGCTGTTTTTCATACGGCAGCATTTGCCACTGACAGCCGCCGCAAATACCAAAGTGCGGACAGAAAGGCTCTACTCTTTGTTCAGAATATTTATGAAAATAGATAGGAAAACCTTCAGCCCAATCTTTCTTATTCTTATAAAGCTGAACATCCACAACGTCGCCGGGCACTGTATTTTCAATGAATATTACTTTACCATCAGCTTTAGCCAGCGACCTGCCCTCTGCTGCATAATTTTCTACCTGCAGTTGTTTGAACACAACCGGCTTTTTAAAATTTCTCACCGCGGCAAAAGTAAATTATCAAAGCAGTTTTATCTAAACCGTATAAAGAATAACCCTTTACCTAAGGCTGTTTTACTTATGATTAACAAATGCAAATGGATATTGAAATATATTTACGCAATTTTTTAACCATGAGGAACTTTTTGGCTGCTGTAATATGTATTTTGTTTTTAGCCTTTAACCAACCTCTTAAAGCTCAGGCAAACGCCAAGGGATATGAGATAGCTGCCACCACAGATTTTAAAAACGTAAAAATTTATTTGGGCAGTTATTATGGCAAAAGAAAGATTTTGGTTGATTCTGCCATTGCCAACACAAAGGGTGTTGCCATTTTTAAAGGTGATGAAAAGTTACAGCAAGGCATTTACTTTCT
>DASZUY010000029.1:0-3310 GCA_035547495.1 Parafilimonas sp.
CTTGCCATCTGCTGCAACAAAATCTGAAAACACATTTGCAATGGATGTGGAAACAGATTTAAGCAGTATGGTGCCTGTGCCGCTTCCATCCGTTTTCCATAATTGCTGTTCTCCGTTTGCGCCGGTAGCAGAAAAGAAAACAGCATCATTTACTGCGGTTATGTTAGCGGGATCAGCACCTGCAGCACCCGGTATAATATCTTTTACCAGTGTAACATTTGCTGAGGCGTTAGCCGTATTGTATTTATATAATTCAAAACCTTTTGTGGGTATTCCTGCCTTAAAATAAATGATATTTTGTGCAACGGCAAAAGGTGTAACGTCAATATCAGTTGAATTAATGTTTTGGTTTAACACGGCACCGCTTTGGTTAGCAACTGCATGTGTGCCTGCTTCTGTACCATCAGATGTCCATAAATGAATACCGGTACCATCATCAGCAGAAAAGTACAGTTTCTTATTCACTACAGTAAGATTACAAGGCCTACTGCCTATTGTACCGGGATAAATATCTTTTACTAAAACGGTTCCTTGCTGTGTGCCATCGCTCTTCCATAATTCCGGGCCATTAATGTTGTCTTCGCCTGTTGTAAAATAGGCTGTTCCATTCACATCGGTTAATTGTCCTAAAAAATCTCTTGCATAATTATATACCTGCCTGAAATCAATAACCAAAGATGTACCGTTAAGTGTTCCATCCGTTTTCCATAAACGGCTTACATTGGTAAAAAAATAAAGCGTGTTTCCCACGGCGGTTAAGCAGGTTGTTTGATCGCTGGTATACGAAATTCCGGGAACCGCATAAGTACCTTCTGCCGTGCCATCGCTTTCATAAACAATAATACCCACCACAAAATATAATTTATTGCCCGCTGCGGTAATGCTTTGTATTTGAGAACTTGCGTTGCCTGGTGTGATATCCTTAACAATGTATGTACCTGTAGCGGTTTTATCACTTCGCCACAATTCTGTTCCGTGTATGCCATCGTCTGCTGCAAAATAAGTAACACCGTTAAGCGTGGCATACTTTGGTGTAGCCAGGGTATTAACAAAAAATGACGTGGTAGTAAAGCCGATATACAGGTTATTAATATAATTGCGAGGATTGGCATCCCTGCTGGTATTAATATCTTTTAGCAGGTTAAAATTTTGTGCATTAGCATTAACAGCAAGTATAGAAATAAATAATAGTGCGGGTAATAGAGCTTTTCGCATAGTAGTTTTGATTGTTATATAAAAGTAATCATTTAATCAGCATAGCTGAACAAAATTTATTGTTCAAAAAAATGCGGGTAATAAGCCAAATTTGTACACTGAAGCCATGTATATCATGTTCTGTTGGAAAATGGGTGATACATGAAGCGTTATAAATTATCCGCTGAAGTTCTAACGGGATAACGGTTGCTGTTAGCCGCGGTTACTAATGTCTTCTCCAAAAACGATCTCGTAGCCGTTATTATCTGTAATGGAAAAATCCCGCATTAAATATTCCCTGTTGCAGATCGCAGATTTTATGGTGGCTTTATCTTTTACCAACTCCCAAAGCGCATCCACATCCTGTGTGAAAATATACATGCTGCCCGTGAGCAGTGGTTTGGGAAAGAAATCATTATCATCCGGTTCACCGGTGGGTACTACAAACATGATCTCTGCATTATCCCTGCAAAGCGCAGCAAAATTGGGAAAGTTGCTGCGGCTCTTAAAGCCTAATACTGTTTCATAAAAAGAAATGGTTTCCTGTAAATTCTTTGTCCATAAAATAGGACTTAATGCCCGTAATTGCATACGCTGAAACTGAATGATGATTGGGTTGTATAAATGTAGATGATTTGGTTTGTAATATTTCCTTCACGCAGGTGTCAGACACTTCTAAAGTGTCAGACACCTATCCAATATTTTAAATGAAAGCGGAAATTATATTTGTAATATAATGATTGAACATATTCCAAACAGAAAAATAAAATTCTTTCAAAAGAAAATCCTAGAATGGTATTCGTTAAACAACAGGAAATTTTCCTGGCGTAAGAAAGGCTTATCAAATTACCACTATATTATTGCCGAAGTTTTATTGCAGAGAACGAAAGCTGAAACTGTTGCTAAGTTTTATCCCAACTTTATAACAGAATTTCCTAATTGGCAATCTTTAGCTGACGCTGATCTAAAACGAATTGAAGAATATTTAAAACCGGTTGGTTTATATACACAACGTTCCGTTCGATTGAAAAACTTAGCTGTTGAAATGATTAAACGTAAAGCAAGGTTGCCAAGAAAAAGAGATGAGTTAGAATCTATTCCTTTTATTGGGCAATACATTGCTAATGCAATTGAACTAGTAATTTTTAATGAACCGAGCCCTTTAGTTGATGTAAATATGGCAAGAGTTCTAGAAAGATTTTTCGGACCAAGACAATTAGCGGATATACGTTATGACCCTTATTTACAAGAGCTTGCTTATAAAATTGTTGAACATGAAAATGCTAAAGAAATGAATTGGGCTGTTTTAGATTTTGCTGCTTTAATTTGTAAAGCCACTAATGCAATGCACAAAAATTGCCCTTTACGTAAACTTTGTAATTATTACAATGAAATTGAAAATCTTGATCAATTAAATACAGAAGTGTAATTGTATCTACTTAGATTTAATATTGCAATCGCGCCATTCAAATTTAATAGAGCAAGTTCATCACTCGCATTTGCAAATGAATTTAATTCAGTAAACCAAATTCTACAATCACCCCTGTTATTTGATCTATAAAACGAAATATTAGTAGTTCTATGGTCACCAGTACCGTCAATAAATTTCCCTTCTTTAATAACCTTATTATCTGGACCAAATTCTTGATTGTCGTAATCATGTATATTATTTCGTTTCAAAAAATATCGAACACTTGAAACTGCATCCATTATTGATTTTCTTAATCCAGTTTCTGTAGGTTTTATGATTGCAAAGTCTTCCCCTTTAGCCCTGAGATAATGTAAGTTTTGTTCAACATTAGCACCTTCAAAAACTGCGCTTGTTTTTAATGAATTTGATACAATTTCTCTAATAACCTTTCCTCTATGTTCACGTGCACCAAGTTCATTGCTACCTTGTCTCGCAACTTCGAAATACTTTCTTTCATCCTCAGTTATCATACTAATGTCATCGTCATCGTTAAAATAAATATCTGCTTTCTTTTCCAATTCTAACAAAGAGCTTTCAAGAGTTGAATACTGTATATTAGATTCTTCAAGATTTGCAAATTCGACTAGCAAAATAAATAAATTAGCCTTGTAGAACCAGTAGCTATTTTTAGCTAACGCAAGTTGT
>DASZUY010000030.1:0-21549 GCA_035547495.1 Parafilimonas sp.
ACAGGTCTTGCAAAAGATGAAAAGGGAAATGCTTATTTTATTGTAAAAAATTCATGGGGCGAAGTCGGACCTTACAAAGGATATATTTATGTGAGCGTTCCATACTTTGCCATCAATACTATTTCTGTTGTTGTAAATAAAAAAGCTGTCGATAAAAACGAAATGAATAAACTCGTAATGAACTAATGGATGCGCCAATAAAAACTTACTGCGATTACGTAATAAAATTAAGTGATGATAATGTGCACAAGCAATATCATGACAAAGAATATGGCTTTCCAATTAACGATGATAATGGTTTGTTTGCAAGGCTTGTTTTGGAAATTAACCAGGCAGGTTTAAGCTGGGATACGATCTTAAAAAAGAAGGAAAATTTTTTTAAAGCTTACGACGATTTTGATATTGCAAAGGTGGCAAAGTACAAAGAGAAGAAGATTGAAAAGTTACTAAACGATGCCGGCATAATTCGCAATCGCTTAAAGATTAATGCAGCAATTGATAACGCTAAAAAAATTATTCAACTGCAAAAAGAACACGGCTCATTTAAAAATTGGATCGATAAAAATCATCCTTTATCAAAAAACGAATGGGTGAAATTATTCAAACAAAATTTTCGATTTACCGGCGGCGAAATTGTAAATGAATTTTTGATGAGTACCGGTTATTTACAAGGCGCACATTCTATCACTTGCCCTGTTTATAAAAAAATAGAAAAGCTAAAACCAATGTGGATGAAACATTCATCTAAATAAGGTGAGTTCGGTTTAAGAAAGACAGGTATTTATTATTGCTTCAGAGAAGCATCCTATTTATAGAAATGAATAATTTTTGATATCAAGACTCCAGCGGAGTCGCCTGTTTTAACAGGATGCTCCTGCGGAGCATAAAACTCTCTATTTCATTATTGCTATAAACAGTTGTCTCTCCTATGGAGACTATAAAACCTTAAACCGAACTCACGTTAAATAAATTCCTGAAGTGAAAAAGTTTTGCTGTCCGCAAAATGCGGCTCGATAAAAATCTGCTTAATATTTGGAAATTGCTTTTGTATCCTGTTTTGAATTCTTTCAATCGCTTCGTTAATCTGCTTTGTAGTTAAATCATCTTTAAAAACAGTTTCAAGTACCAAAACAATTTCATGCGGTGCTAAATAAACTGAAAGCGGGTAAAAAATCTTTTGTACTGCTTCATCTTGTTGCGCTATATCTCTAATTGATTTTGCAGTTGATTCCTGAATGCTTTCGCCCATTAATAAACTGTGGCTTTGTCTAATTAAAGCAAATGAAATCACGGCCAGTATTAAACCAATAACAATTGATGCAATGCCATCGTAATAAGGATTGTGATATTTATTGCCAAGATAAACACCAGCCAAAGCAACTAGTACACCGAGTACATCGCCTGCATCTTCAAACAAAATAACAAAGTTGGAAGGATCTTTACTTTTCCGGATTGTTGTCCAGAACGAATCGCCATTTTTACTTTTATTAAATTCTTTTAAAGTGATGAGAAAAGAAATAAGATTGAATATAAACGATGCGCCAAGCACAATGTAATTCCACTTGGGATCTTCAATTGGATTTGGATGTTGCAAATGCATGATGCCTTCATACAAAGCAAGACCGCCACCAAAGCCAAATATCAGGATAGAAACAATAAAACTCCAGAAATATAATTCTCTTCCATAACCAAACGGTCTTTTTTTATCTGCAGGTTTTTTACTTTTTGAAAGTCCGAGCAAAAGCAATAATTCATTCGCAGTATCAACAACAGAATGTATGCCTTCAGAAATCATTGCAGAACTTCCGGTAATAGCAGCCGCAATAAATTTTGTAACGGCAATAGCAACGTTCGCTATAAGAGCACTATATATGGGAAGTTTTGAAGATGCCACGCTGCAAGGTTGGTATTTTGTTTCTAAAAAATAAAACCAGGAATATCGTTGAGAAAACGTTATTCAGTTTTCATTTCTTTCCATGCATTAATCAGGCCATTCGTTGATGAATCATGATCATTAATCGTTTCATCATTTTCCAGTTCAGGTAAAACTTTTTTTGCAAGTTGTTTTCCCAACTCAACACCCCATTGATCAAACGTGAAAATATTCCAAATAACACCCTGCACAAAAATTTTGTGTTCATACAAAGCAATTAAACTGCCCAATGTTTTTGGTGTGATTTCTTTTATTAAAAAAGAGTTCGTTGGTTTATTTCCTTTAAACACTTTAAATGGCAACAGCTTTTTTATTTCCTGTGCCGATTTACCTTCTGCTTTTAATTCTTCGCGCACTTCAACTTCATCTTTGCCTTTCATTAATGCTTCTGTTTGCGCAAAAAAATTGCTTAACAATTTTACATGATGATCGCCGATTGGATTATGCGTGATTGCTGGTGCAATAAAATCGCAGGGAATTAATAATGTACCTTGATGTATTAATTGATAAAATGCATGTTGACCATTTGTGCCCGGTTCGCCCCAAACAATCGGACCTGTGTGATAGCTTGTTTCACTTCCGTTTCTGTCAACATATTTTCCATTGCTTTCCATATTTCCCTGCTGAAAATATGCAGGAAAGCGATGCATGTATTGATCGTAAGGAAGAATCGCTTCTGTTTGCGCTTTGAAAAAATTGGTATACCAAATTCCAATCAAAGCCATTAAAACAGGAATATTTTTTTCGAATGAAGTTGTCTTGAAATGAACGTCCGTTTCGTAAGCGCCTTTCAACAACAATTCAAAATTGTCGTAACCAATCGTAAGTGCAATTGATAAACCGATCGCACTCCATAAAGAATATCTTCCGCCAACCCAATCCCAAAACTCAAACATGTTTTTTGGATTGATACCAAACTTTTTTACCTCTTCTGTGTTTGTACTAAGTGCCGCAAAGTGTGCACCTATCCAACCTTCATCTTTACAATGTTCCAAAAACCATTTACGTGCAGTGTGCGCATTTGTCATTGTTTCCTGCGTAGTAAATGTTTTAGATGCAATTAAAAACAGCGTTTCCTCGGGCGTAACTTTCTTTAAAGTTTCAATGATTTGCGTTCCATCAATATTGCTGATGAAGTAAGCTTGCATGCCTTCGAGCCAATATGGTTTCAATGCTTCAGTAACCATTACCGGACCTAAATCACTTCCTCCAATACCAATATTTACAATGTACTTTATTTTTTTTCCGGTGTAACCTTTCCATTCGCCACTATGAATTTTTCTGCAAAATTCTTTCATTTGATTTTGCACGCGCTTTACTTCAGGCATTACATCTTTGCCATCACTCATCACAGGTTCGCCACTAAAATTTCTCAACGCTGTGTGCAGCACCGAACGATTTTCTGTTTCATTGATCTTATCGCCACTAAACATTTTTCCAATTGCTTCTTTCACTTTGCAATCATCGGCCAACTGTAAAAGCAATTGCAATGTTTTTTGCGTGATGATATTTTTTGAATAATCAAACAGTATATCTTCAAACTGAATAGAAAATTTTTTAAACCGGTCAGCATCATCTGCAAACAAACGTTTCATAAGTGTATTACGCATTTCATCGTAATGTTTCATTAGTAGAAACCACGCCTGTGTGCTGGTCGGATTAATTTTAGGTAGCATGCTTTTAATTTATAATTCAGGTTTAAAGAGCAGCGAATTTACAATTGATTAATTATTTCAATTGTGTTATTAACCATTTCCGCAGTTATGTTTAAATGTGTAACCATTCGCACATGCGTTTTAGAAATGGCAATAACAAGTATATTTTGTTCTTTAAATTTTTCTGCAAGTTGTGCTGCGGTGTATTTTCCATGCACTTCAAAAATCACGATGTTTGTTTCAACAGGAAAAATTTCGCCAACAAAATCTTTTTGTTGCAAAGCATTCGCTAATTGTTTTGCATGCTCATGATCCTGCGATAATCTTTCAATATTATTATCCAGCGCATAAATACCGGCAGCCGCTAAAATGCCTGCCTGGCGCATTCCTCCGCCAAAAACTTTTCTTACACGTCTTGCTTTTGTAATAAAATTTTTTGTGCTGATGATAACGCTGCCAACCGGTGCGCCCAAACCTTTACTTAAGCAAATAGAAATACTATCAAAAACTTTTCCATATTGTTCAGTCGATTCTTTTTTTGCAATGATGGCGTTAAATAATCTTGCACCATCCAAATGAAAAGCAAGTTCATTTGCTTCGCAGATTTTTTTTATTGATTGAATGTCGTCAAAATCATAACAACTTCCTCCGCCCCGGTTTGCTGTATTTTCTAAGGAAACCAATTTCGAGATTGGTTTGTGTACATCATTTTTATTATTGATGGAAGCTTCAACCTGTTCTGTATTTATTCTTCCATAATTTCCTTCGATCAACTTTACAGAACAACCCGAATTAAACGCAATACCGCCGCCTTCATATTGATAAATGTGTGAAAGCTGATCACAAATAATTTCATCACCAGGTTGTGTGTGGCATTTAATTGCAATTTGATTTGTCATCGTTCCGCTGGGGCAAAAAATTGCTGCTTCCATTCCAAACATGCTCGCAGCTTTTTCTTCAAGCGCATTTATTGTTGGGTCTTCACCAAACACATCATCACCAAGTTTTGCATTCATCATTGCCTCCAACATTGCCGTCGTTGGTTTGGTAACAGTATCGCTTCTAAAATCCATCATGGCTTGCGAAGATAATAGCAACTATGTTTATTATTGAGTCTAAATAATTTCTCACTGCCTTTATCTCATAATAATTATTTTTATTGCTCTCATCAAAACAAAATCTTGCTATATGTCTCAAAGAAGAAAATTTATAAAACAACTTGGCGGTTCGGCATTATTACTTGGTGCAGGTTCATTAAAAAATTTAGCAGCAAAAGAACAACGTGAAAAAATTATAATCGCACATCAAAAAAATTATTCTTCAAACGATATGGTGCGTATTGCAGGCATTGGTATGGGAATAATGGGTTATAATGATGTAACTGATGCACTGAAAGTTCCCGGTGTTGAGTTAGCTGCTTGTTGCGATTTGTATGACGGTCGCTTAGCGCATGCAAAAGAATTATATGGCAATAATATTTTCACAACAAAACATTATGAAGATATTTTAAGCAGGAAGGATATAGATGCAGTTCTTGTTGCCACAAGCGATAACTGGCACAGCAGAATTTGTATTGATGCAATGAAAGCGGGCAAAGCGGTTTACAGCGAAAAACCAATGGTGCACCAGGTAAGCCAGGGATGGGATGTTATTAATACGCATAATGAAACAAAAAAAGTAATGCAGGTGGGCAGCCAGCGTGTGAGCAGCATTGTGTTTGCAAAAGCAAAAGAAATGTATGAAGCAGGCGATATTGGAAAAATAAATTCTGTTGAAGCTGTGTTTAACCGGCAAGATGCGTTGGGCGCATGGCAATATACTATTCCGCTTGATGCATCGCCGCAAACTGTTGACTGGAATCGTTACCAGGAATTTGCCGAGAAAAAAGTTTCATATGATCCAAATCGTTTTTTCAGATGGCGCAATTATCGCGAATATGGAACCGGCGTTGCGGGCGATTTGTTTGTACATCTATTAAGTGGTTTGCATTTCATCACATCAAGCAAAGGACCGGAAAAAATTTATTCTATTGCAGGACTTACTTATTGGAAAGATGGAAGAAATGTGCCTGATGTGATGACTGCTGTTTTAAAATATCCTGAAACACCGCAGCATTCAGAATTCCAGGTTACACTGCGTGTGAACTTTGTAAGCGGTGAAGGCGAAACAGGATTTACAAAAATTACGGGAACCGAAGGTGTAATGGAAATGCATGATAACGGTTTCACTATTAAGCGGCATAAAATGAGTAAAGCGCCGGGTATTGGTGGTTGGGATTCACTTGCAACATTTACAAATGAAATGCAGAAAGAATTGCTCGATGCCTATAACAAAAAATGGTCTGCAGAAGATCAGGCGGAGCCGAAGCTTTCAGATATAACTTATGCTGCTCCTGAAAATTATGATGAACATATTGATCATCTTACTAATTTCTTTAATAGTGTTAGGACAGGTGCGCCTGTTGTAGAAGATCCGATTTTTGGTTTACGTGCAGCAGGACCATGTTTACTTTGTAATGAAAGTTATTTTCAAAACAAGGTTATGTATTGGGATGCAGACAAAATAAAAATAGTTTAGCTCTTATTTTTTGTTTCAGCATTGCGATCGATAAATTCCGGCTGATTTTTATATTGAATATCTTCATCGCTTTTGTAAGGATAAGCTGATTTATTATTGTCTTCGCTGTAAATTGAATTACTCTCTTTGCCTTCCCTTACAGGGTTATCTTTAAACTGTTTATCAGTTTGTACTTTTTTATTTTCCTTTTCAGATGATTCTTTCATAATTATTTTTCTTTTAAGTCATCAAAATTATCTTCCCGTATTTCTTCTGTTTGTTCAAATGCTTCACCCGAGCCATCAGAATAAATTTCCTCGTCGCTTTCGTTATCTATTTTTTCTTTAGCAGGTAAAACTTCTTTTGCCTCTTCATTTTCATTATCAATTATTATTTTCTTTTTTGGATCATTCATAACGTACATTATTTATTATTGAAAATTTTATGCCGTAATACTATTCTGCAAAACTTTTAACGCAGCAGCCTTGCCTGTTTCAAGCGCAGCTTCAACTGTACCTTTTGTTTCGCCTTCATATAAAGCTTCACCTGCAAAAAAAATTGTTTGTTGTATTGGCCTATTTAAAATTTTTCTTGCCTTAGCCGTATTAACTGTATCATAAGAATAACCACCTGCGATATTAGGCTCATTCTTCCAGTTAATTATTTTCCATGCTTTTAATTTTATTTTTAAATCATCAGCAGGTTTATCAAATGCAGATGATAAAGATTGTAATGCGCGTTGAAGCAACTCTTCATTTGAAGCCTTATTAAATTTTTTTGTTTGCGTTCCCCCAAACCACCCGGTTAAAATATTATTCTCTTCAGGCAATTGTGTCCACCATGTTGGTATTTGTTCTCCTGTAAAAACAAAACCAATATTTTTCTTTTCATTTTGCCAGAAAGCTTCATCAAATTCAAGCAATATTTTTATAACATTTCCAAAGCCGATATTTTTTGCAGCGTTCAGGTATTCATGAATTGCCGGATCAAATTCTATATAATTCAAATCTAGTTTATCAGACTGCAATACACATAACGGAACCGTGATAATTACTTTTTCACTTTGAAAATAACGGCTGCACATTGTAATAATATTCACTTCATTTTTTTGCCAGCTTATTTTTTTTACGCAACAATCATTATAAATAATACAACCATTTTTTTTGCATTCTGATTCGAGATAATTAATTAATTGCTGATAACCTCCGTCAATTCTAAACTGCTTATGTTCTTCATTCGACCATTCTTTATACAGCGAACATGTACTTACTTTTGAGACATCTGCTAGATCAAATCCTTCTGCGAAATGCTTTGCGGATTCTCTTAAGCTTTCATACTTCTCATCGCTAAAATGTTGCTGCAGAAATTCTGATAAAGGCAAATCATTTTTTAATTCTTTCATGCATTTCATCAGTCCATCCCAATGATCAGCGCCATCTTCTCCTTTCTTGAATTTTCCTTTTTCAATGTGATACATTTTACCTTTTGTTGCATGATATTTTATACCTGCTTGTTCTAATAAATCTAATGTTAGCGGCAAATTGCCGTGAATAAACTCAGCACCTAATTCAACAGGAACAGAAAACGAATCATTCATGAGCGTGCAAATTCTTCCACCAAGACGAGTTGACGCTTCAAGAACGATTACTTTTTTATTATTTTTTGATAACTCATAAGCGGCCATTAAACCAGCAGCGCCAGCACCTATAACAATTATTGTTTCCAAAATATTTAATGTGTTTAAAAAATTAAGATAGCACTTGCTGGCACATCAATTGTAAAAAAATTTATAAACGATTTGTATGATACGCAAGTTAAAATCCGGCGAATATCGCTTATACTCAAAAAAGAAAAATCCGAAAACAAACAAACGCAGAAACCTGGGTACTTTCAGCACACTTGAAGCAGCTAAAAAACATGAACAGGATGTTCAATATTTTAAGCGGCATTAAAGCTCGAACGTTAATTGTTCTTCGTTATCTTTTACAGGAATTTTGCGGATGAAGTTATCATATCCTTCTTCATCGTCATGGTTGCTATACACACCGTAAGCATCCAGGCTGTAACCGATAAAACCATCATTGGCTTTTATTAAATAAAGGATCGACATATCAGAAGGATCTGATACACCTTCAAAGCGATAAGTCTTTACGATGGTTAAATTTTCCGCTTCGTAACACCTATCCTTCGCACAAAATCCATCTTTTGTCCAGCGAAATTCATTGTCGTATCCTTTAACGGTAAGCTTGTTCATAATCTGGCTTAGCGTGTTCATGTCATCTTTTTGTGGCATAAAAAAGTTTACTAATTCAAGTCAATTCTTGTACCAATGATTATACGATTCAGCTCATTTTAAATTATCTTCCGCGCTTAAACAACTTACATGAGAAATTATATTCTGAAAAGTATTTTCGGCTTGTTTATTTTATTTAACACAAAATCTTTTGCTCAACCTGCCGGAAAAGTTTTAGAAGATGAAGTAATTAAAAGCAGCATTCTTGGTAAGAATGTAAATTATACTGTTTACCTGCCGTGGGATTATGATATTTCACAACGCGCTTATCCGGTTGTTTATTTATTGCATGGATTTACCGATGACAATACCGGCTGGTTACAATTTGGTGAAATAAACCGTTATGCTGATAAGGCAATTGCAGATGGAACAATTCCGCCTATGATAATAATTATGCCGAATGCAGATTCAAGCTGGTATGTGAATTCTTATGATGGCAAAGAAAATTATGAAGACTTTTTTATAAAAGAATTTATGCCTTATGTGGAAAAGAAATTTCGCATTAAGGCTGAGAAAAGATATAGAGGCGTGGCAGGTTTATCAATGGGGGGATACGGCACTTTGATTTATGCTTTGAAACATCCGGATTTATTTGCAGCGGCTGCGCCATTGAGTGCAGGTGTTTATGATGATAGTGAATTAATAACAATGCCCGATCAAAATTATGCAAATGTGCTGGCAAGAGTTTATGGCAGAAATCTAAAAGGTAATGAGCGTTTGAATAATGTATGGAAAGAAAACTCTGTTTTAGATATTGTAGCAAGAGAATCAACAGAAGACTTAAGCCGTGTGCGTTATTGGATCGATTGTGGTGATGATGATTTTTTAACGAAAGGAAATTGCTTATTGCATATTGCTTTAACTGAAAAACATGTGCCGCATGAATTTCGTGTTCGCGATGGTGCACATAACTGGACGTACTGGCGAACAGGTATTACAGATGCTTTGCAATTTATAGGTTATAGTTTTAGCCAGAAGTAATTAATCGTTCGGCAGGCGCATATGAATAGCATCATCAATTTTTCTAAAAAGATGATAGGGTTTATAAATGCGCCATTCAGGCAAGTTGAGTAACTCAACATAATAATCCAGTTTCCTTCGCCTGAAATCATATTGCGCAGGTTCGCTCATATTTAAGGCAACCACCCAGCCATCATGCTCACTGTTTTCTTCCTGCCATTCTATATAATAATCCTTATCGCCGCTGTGAAAGTTTAAAACGTTTTCGGTTACCAATATAAATTTATAAATGCCTTCACTCATCATCGGGTCAATTACTTCCCGCTTAAAAGTCATTATGTCGTTTTCAATCGCATCGTTCCATTCACCGATCATTTCAATTACTGCATAACCCAATTCATAATCGGCATAAATAATTTTCAGGTATAATGTTCGGCTGCCAAATTCATCCCATTGCGGATGTATATAATAATTGTAAACCGATTGTGTAAACTCAAACTCACTGTATTCGCGTCCATGAAAAGGCGACTTCGGATCTTCTTCAGAAGTATAAATATGTCTCCAGTTATAAAAAGGTTCTATTTCATGCATAAACTTTCTTCACTTTATTTCTCTTTCACTTTATGTTCATTCATCGCGTCGATTTTTTCATCTGCCCATGATAAAGCAATTTTCAATTGCTGTGCCATTGTAAGATTTGAATTATCTAAGATATGCGCATCATCTGCCTTTCTCAGAGGGCTTATTTCACGATTGCTATCAATATAATCACGCATTTCAAGATTATTCTTAACTTCTTCAATTGTAATATTTTTATTCGCCTTATACAATTCTTTAAATCTTCTTTCAACACGAATAGTAATATCAGCAGTCATAAAAATTTTTAATTCTGCTTTTGGAAAAACGGTTGTTCCAATGTCTCGTCCATCCATTACAATTCCTTTTTGATTTCCTATTTTTCTTTGTTGATCCACTGCAAAAGTTCTTACTGCTTTTATCGCTGCTACCTCACTCACTTTTTCGCTGATCAGCATATCACGTATTTCTGCTTCAACATTTTCATCATTTAAATAAATAATGCTTTTATTAGTATTATTATCAAATGAAAAAGAAAGATGAATATTATTCAAAGCTTCAGCTATATCTTTTTCTTTTTTCAGGTTGATTCCGTTACGCAAAAAATACAATGTTATTGCCCGATACATTGCACCGCTATCAACGTACACATAATGCAATGCTGATGCAAGTTGCTTTGCCAGCGTGCTTTTGCCGCACGAAGAATAACCATCAATTGCAATAATTATCTTTTGCCGCATTTGGCAAAGCTGAATAAAATTTACTAAATGCTGAAGAAAGTTTTATTGATTAACAACTTCTACGCCCGGATGTTTTGATGCATCAAAAACAAACTGGCTGTCCGGGATAATTGCATTCAAACTGATGCCTGAAAACGTTATCTGGGTAACGCTGTCTGTCTTATCAATGATTTTTGCTTTTGAAATAAGATTGGTGGATTTATTTACATACAAAACAACCTGTTTAAAATTTTTTCTTTTATCAATAGGCGTTAATAAAATTTCATACATCGAGCCTGCTGATGAAACAAGCTTATAAGTAAAATCATTTTTATTAAAGCCTGATAAAACCTGTTGCGGTGAAAATTCGCCATCATCTGTATTATCTGCTTTTGATATCATCACTTCAGTAGCGCCATCATAATTCCATGTTTGAGCACCATTGCTGATGATCTCGGTTTTATCTTGTTTTACATAATATTTACTACCTTTTATTTTAACGATTCCTTTTGAACTTCCTAATAAATGATTGGCTTTATCATATTGAGAAAATGTAAAAGAGGCGGTAATACCTTTTGCTGCTTTAACCTTTGAAGCAACTTTATCTAAAACACTTTGCGCATCTATAGAAGTTTGCGAAAAACTGCTCATTGAAATCAACACAAATAAAAAAAATAAGAGATAAGTTTTTTTCATGAAGTCTATTTAAAACGTTTACAAATTTCTGACAGGTTTTATTTCTGATGGTTTAGTTTGCAATCGCAGAAGCATATTTGTCATTTTATTAACTACCTCGTTTCTTGCTCAAAAGCAGTTCTCATTAATATTGCCTAAATAAATTATCTTTGCCCGCTTTTATGAAATTTTTCTCGGTAACAGTTTTATGTGTGCTCGTTTTTGCATCTTGTGCAACCAAGTTTGGTAAAGTTGTAAAAAGTAAAGACAAGGAGTATAAATTGAAGATGGCTGAGCAATATTATGCTACTAAACATTATGATAAAGCACAGGAACTATACACAGATTTAATGCCTTTGTTTAAAGGTGATCCGAGGTTCGAAGACATTTATTATAAATATGCTTACACATCTTTTTATTTAAAGGATTACGAAAACGCTGAGAATTTGTTTAAAACTTATTCTGAAAATTTTCCTAACAGCCCAAAAGTAGAAGAGTGTGATTACATGCGTTGTATTTGTTATTACAAGCAATCGCCTAATGTAGATCTTGATCAAACAAACACAACAAAAACTATAGCTTTATTGCAGGCATTTATTAATACACATCCGGATTCAAAAAGAATTGCAGATGCAACAGAAATAATTGATGCGTGCAGAAAGAAGCTGGAGTTGAAAGAATTTAAAAATGCGCAACTGTATTACGATTTGGGTTATTATAAATCTGCAGGCGTTGCGTTTTCTGTTTTAATAGATGATTTTCCTGATTCTGAACAGGGAGATCAGTACGCATTAAGTTCAATAAAATCGTATTTCAAATATGCACAAATGAGTGTGGTGGATAAACAGGAAGAAAGATATGACGAGGTAATTTCAGATGTAAACGATTTTCAGCAACGCTTTCCGGAAAGTAAATTGCTTGAAGAAGCAACAAATTATAAAACGCTATCAGAAGATAATATTAAGAAAATTCAAAAACAAAATAATGAGCAAACTAAGGCGACAACTGAGCGCTAACATGCCCAGCAGTGTTGAAACAAAAAGTTTAGTAGAGATTAAAGCTAAAACAGGTAATCTTTACGAATCAATTGCCATCGTTGCAAAAAGGGCCAATCAAATAAATATTGCGCTTAAAGAAGAATTACACAATAAGCTGGAAGAATTTGCCAGCCATACGGACAGCCTTGAAGAAATTCATGAAAACAAAGAACAGATTGAAATTTCTAAGGCGTATGAAAAAATGCCAAACCCGGCAATTCTTGCAACGCAGGAATTTATGGATGGCAAGATATATCATCGTAAAAATGATGATGATCTTTTCCGTTAAAATTTATTCAACGTAATTTTAACCCCGCACGTGCGGGGTTTTTTATTGTATGCTCAAACGCAAAAAAATATTATTAGGCATAACCGGCAGCATTGCTGCTTACAAATCTATTTTGCTAGTAAGATTATTAGTGAAGCAAGGTGCCGAAGTAAAAGTAATTCTTACACCTGCTGCCAAAGATTTTGTATCGCCGGTTGTTTTATCAACGCTTTCAAAAAATGATGTGCTGGCTGATCTTTCGCAAAACAATGAATGGAGCAATCATGTAATGTTAGGGCGTTGGGCAGATGTTATGTTGATTGCGCCGCTTAGTTGCAATACGCTTGCAAAAATGGCAAATGGTTTATGCGATAATTTACTGATGGCGGTTTATCTTTCTGCAACTTGCCCTGTTGCGGTTGCACCGGCTATGGATGAAGACATGTGGCATCATCCTTCAACAAAAAGAAATTTACAGCTGATAAAAGAATATGGCAATAAAATTATTGATGTTGGCAGCGGAGAATTAGCAAGTGGTTTGGTTGGCGAAGGCAGAATGGCCGAGCCTGAAAACATTTTATTATATCTCACTGAAAATTTTTTCAGAAGTAATGAATTAAAAAATAAAAAAGCGCTTGTAACAGCAGGGCCAACATACGAACCTTTAGATCCGGTTCGTTTTGTAGGAAATCATTCAAGTGGCAAAATGGGTTTTGCGCTGGCTGAAGCTTTATATGAAAAAGGTGCAGATGTAACAATTGTTACGGGACCTGTTCATCAAACAAAAAAATATAATGGCATAAAAACAATTAAGGTTTCAACAGCAGAAGAAATGTATAATGCCTGTATTGATCTGCATAATGAAATGGATATTGAAATAATGGCTGCTGCAGTTGCCGATTATAAACCGGCAAATTTTTCAAACGAAAAAATTAAAAAAGACAAAAACGATTTTACACTTTCTTTAGAAAAAACAAAAGATATTCTTGCTACTTTAGGTAAAACAAAACACAAACAATTTTTAGTTGGTTTTGCGTTGGAAACAAAGAATGAAAGAGAATATGCAAAAAATAAACTGGCAGGTAAAAACGCTGATATGATTGTGTTGAATTCGCTGCGTGATGAAAATGCGGGTTTCGGTTACGACACAAATAAAGTAACAGTGTTTTCTGCAGATGGTAACGAAAAAGAATTCAAACTCGCAACTAAAAAAGAAATCGCTGAAGAAATCGTTCAACTTATCATTCAAAAAATAAATGCTTAAAAAAATTTTATTTTATATAACGCTGCTGTTTTTTTCAATTTCTGTTCATGCGCAGGAATTACAGGCAACAGTTGCGGTACTTGCGCAACAGGTTGGAACAAGTGTCGATAAAAGCACTTTTACAACTTTGCAAAATCAGCTTACAAATTTCATCAATAAACGCAAGTGGACAAGCGATGCATTCCAGGCGCAGGAAAAAATTCGCTGCAGTTTTATTTTAACTATTCAAAGTGTTGATCAGGATAATGTATGCAAGGCAACACTTGCTGTTCAGGCTGCACGTCCTGTTTATAATTCAGCTTATCAAACCGCTTTAATAAATTACCAGGATGGTGATGTAACTTTTAAATATGTACAGTTTCAGCAGATTGATTTTAATGAAAACCGCATCCAGGGAACTGATGCACTAACCGCAAATCTTCCCGCCGTTTTTGCCTACTATGTTTATATGATTCTCGGTTTTGACTATGACTCTTTTTCTCCGAAAGGCGGCGATGATTTTTTTGCGAAAGCACAAAACATTGTAAACAATGCGCCCGAAGCAAAAGAAATAAGCGGATGGAAATCTTTTGATGGTGTGCGCAATCGTTATTGGCTTGCAGAAAATTTAATGAATAATCGCTACAATAATATTCATGATATAATTTATGATTATTACAGGCAGGGACTTGACAACATGTACCAGGATGATGCAACTGCGCGCTCTAATATTTTAGAATCGCTTTCTGCATTGGAAGATTTTGATCAGCAAAACCCAAATACAATGATTGAACAATTTTTGGTGCAGGGAAAGTCGCAGGAATATATTGGCATCTTTAAAAAAAGCACGCCGGAAGATCGATCACAAGCTGTTCAGATATTATCAAAGCTCGATGTATCAAACGCTGCAAATTATAAGTCGGCATTGCAATGAAGAAATTTTACATCACTATAATTTCAATTATATTTTTTATTAATTGCACACCAGGTGATCAAAAAATTCCGGAAGGAATTTTACCTGTTGATTCAATGAAAATTATTGTTTGGCATTTAATTGAAGCAGGTGATTATGCAAGTTCTCTAAAAGAAAAAGATACAACTATAAAATCGCTAAATACCGTTTACTTCAGCGAAGTTTTAAAGCTACATCATCTTGACAAAGCGAATTTTTTAAAAAGCTTCAGGTTTTATCAAACACATCCATATTTTAATTCGCTTCTTTTCGATTCAATAAATTCTTATGCATCGCGCCAGCGAAATAACCTTTATAAATTCAGGCAACCATAATGCTTTAGGTTTTCTTTAAGCAATTTCATTAAATCGGGCACGTTTTTGATTAAACTTCTTTACGAGTGTAAAATCAAAAATCAACGTATGAAAAAAATTATTTTCTTCTTATTAATCACAACAACTTTTGCTGCAGTCTCGAACGCTCAATCATTTCACATTGGGGCGAAGCTTGGTGCCAATCTTGGTAAGATTGATGGCGAATCTTTTAAACAGGAATACAATCTTAGTTATTTGGTTGGCGCGTATGCTGATTTAGGTATTGGAAAAAGTTGGGGTATTGAACCGGAATTAATTTTCAGTCAGACCAATGCTACAATTGATTCTGGTTGGAAATCTATTTATTCAAACGCACCAGGTTCTGTGTTTGGAAGTAAAGCGCACTTCAATTATTTAAGCGTTCCAATTTTATTAAACTTAAATGCAGGAAAGTTGCTCACTTTTCAATTAGGTCCGCAGTTTAGCGTTCTTTTAAACAAAGATGATAAGCTAACAACGAATGTTGGCAATGCAGTTAAAAGCGGTGACCTTGCTGCCGTGCTTGGTGCAAGAGTAAATCTCGGTGCATTAAATGTATTTGGTCGTTATAATATTGGTTTAAGCAAAATTAATGACATCGGCGATCAGCAAAAATGGAAGAATGAGGCAATTCAGTTAGGCATTGGATTAAGAATTTTATAAACACTTTCTCATTTTTACATGAAGCATCGTACCCAGTGCGATGCTTTTTTCTTTTATTCAAATTGCTCGCGGTTGAACCTCATAGCTTAATATTTACATTTGCTAAATGGATGAAAAAATAAAATTGATTGAATGCCCAAGAGATGCAATGCAGGGTTGGAAAAATTTTATATCCACAGAAAACAAAATCCAATACATTAATAGTTTGCTTAGGGTTGGATTTGATACAGTTGATTTTGGAAGTTTCGTTTCGCCAAAGCTGATTCCGCAAATGGCAGATACAAAAGATATAATTAAACATTTAAAGTTAGGAACGAGCCAAACAAAATTGCTTGCAATAATTGCTAATGAAAGAGGTGCTGAAGATGCAGTTCAGTATGATGAAATTTTTTATTTAGGTTTTCCTTTTTCTATTTCTGAAACCTTTCAGCAAAAAAACACAAATAGTTCTATTGAAGAAAGTTTACGGCGTGTTGAAAAAATTGCAATGCTTTGTGATAAGCATAAAAAACAGTTAGTGATTTATTTAAGTATGGCATTTGGAAATCCATATAACGATGAATACAATAAAGAAATCCTTTTTCATTGGGCGGATGAAATGGTGAAGCGAAATATTAAGATCATTTCACTTGCAGATACAGTTGGAGTCGCAACAGCCGAGCAAATTTCTTTTGCATGTAACGCGTTAATTCCAAAATATAAGAATGTTGAGTTTGGTGTGCATTTACATTCAACACAAAAAAACAGAAAAGAAAAATTAGAAGCAGCGGTTAAGGCAGGTTGTTTAAGATTTGATGGCGCACTAAAAGGCATTGGCGGCTGTCCGATGGCGCAAGATGAACTGATTGGAAATATGGATACTGTTTTTATGATTGATTATTTCAAACAAAAAAAATTATTAAATACAATTGATAAAGATGCTTTACAGGAAAGTTTGCGCATTGCATCTGAAATCTTCACCTGATTAACTACATGCAGTTTTTTTCTTCAATAAATATAAAACCATTAGAGCCTTCGATAACTTATCGAGACAAAATTCTATTAACGGGTTCTTGCTTTACAGAACATATCGGAAATTTTTTAGCTGACGTAAAATTTAATATACTTCAAAATCCAAACGGTATTTTGTTTGATCCGATAAGCGTTTCATCGAGCTTAACTTCTTACATACAAAACAAGCGATACAAAGAAGATGATTTGTTTTATCTAAATGAAAGCTGGAATAGCTGGCAACATCACAGCCGCTTTTCAAATCCGGATAAAAATGAATGTTTAAAAAATATTAATCAATCACAAACTGCTGCACACAAATTTTTGAAAGAAGCAGATTGGTTAATTGTTACGCTTGGTTCTGCATTTACTTATAAATTATCAAAAGATTTTTCACCAGTTGCAAATTGCCATAAAGCACCTGCACAAAATTTTTCGAAACACTTAAATACAATTGAAGAAATAGTAACTGTGTTTGACACAACAATTCATCAACTATTTCATTTTAATTCCAAATTAAAAATCATTTTTACTATAAGCCCGGTTCGGCATTTAAGAGATGGTGTTGTTGATAATAACAGAAGCAAGGCAAGATTAATTGAAGCCGTGCATCACCTCGTAAATAAATTTGAAAAGCTTTATTATTTTCCCGCTTATGAATTAGTAATTGATGTGCTGCGCGATTACAGGTTTTATGATGTGGATTTAGCGCATCCTAATTATGCGGCAACACAATTTGTTTTAGAAAATTTCTCAGCAACTTGTTTTAACGAATCAACAAGAGCATTGATAGAAGAAATAAAAAAATTAGTTATTGCAAAGAAGCACAAACCATTCAATCCTCAGTCAGCATTACATCAAAAATTTTTAGAGCAGCATTTTGCAAGAACAGAATGTTTGCAATTAGAACATCCCTATCTTGATTTTACAGAAGAGCTAAAATATTTTTCAGGAAAGAAATAATTTATTGCGCCTGGAAGGCTTTGCGAATATCTCCGCAGAGATCTGTATCAATCATTTTTTCTGCAAGCGCAAGCATATTTGCAAAAGCAACATCATTGCTTATTCCGTGACCAATGATCACAGGCTTTGCAACACCCAACACCGGCGTGCCGCCATAGTTTTCATAACAAAACCTGTTTATAAATTCGTCGCCATGTACATTACGGCTTTTAGCAATTTCGTAGAATGATTCACCCATTTTCAAAACAACATTGCCGGTATAACCATCGCAAACAGTTACATCTGCGCCGCCATGAAAAATATCTCTTCCTTCTACATTGCCAATAAAATTAATAGCGCTATTTTCTTTTAATAACGGATAAGTTGCCTGGCACAAGGCATTACCTTTGCCTTCTTCTTCGCCAACATTTAAAAGCCCAACCGTTGGATTTGAAATACCGATAATATGCTCTGCATACAAACTTCCCAGTAAAGCAAATTGTTCAAGATGTTGCGGCTTGCAATCAACATTTAAACCGACATCCACAACGATACCTGTGCCGCCACCAATTTTTGGGATCATGGTTGAAATGGTTGGTCGCATAACACCTTCAAGCGGTTTTAAAAAAAACATGGAGCCAACCAGCATTGCACCCGTATTTCCGGAGCTTAAAAAAGCATCCACTTTACCGGATGCTAACAATTCAAAACCTTTCGCTATAGAAGAATCTGGCTTCTCTTTTAGCGCCTTTGTAGGATGCTCATTGTATTCAATTACTTCAGAAGTATGAAACATTACAGCTCTGCCCGGCGGGATATTATATTCCTCGAAAAGTTTTTCCAATTCATCTTCATCTCCCAAACAATAAACAACAGACGGCTTATTGCTTTGCGCAAAATATTTTTGGAGACCTTTTACGGCTTCCAAAGGCGCAAAATCACCACCCATCATGTCGAGAGCGAGATTCATTCGCGGTTAACTGATTTAAGCTTTTAAAGGTGCTTTGTCAGATACAACTTTTCCTTTGTAGTAAAGCTTTCCTTCACTCACATGCGCACGATGACGAACATGCAGTTCACCTGTAGTGGTGTCTTTGCTTAAAGTAACTTCTTCAGCCTTATAATGTGTTCTTCTTTTCGCGCCACGCTGTTGTGAATGTCTGCGTTTTGGATTAGGCATAATTCAAAATTTATAATTATTTAAGATCTTTAAATTGTTCCAGACCTTTCCATAAAGGATTGATCTCATCTTTTTTTATTTCAACCTTGGCAAGTTTTGCCAATACTTCTTTATTGCATTGAGGACCGCCCACTTCCTCCGGCGGACACATTTTTTGCATTGGAATGCTCAAATTAATGAACTCGTAAATCCAGTCAGCCAAGTGAAGATGACTTTCTCCCCTGCTTATGTAATAAACATCAGGATCTTCTTCCTGCTCATTCATTTCTTCAGGATTATCAACCAGCTTCACCATTACTTTAAATTCTTCCCAAAGCCTTAGGGGCAAAGGGTTTCCGCAACGATCACAGTTTACATCTGCGACACCATCAATGTCAAATTTCAAAAGCATAAAGCTGGATTTTTTATCCAACTCCAGTTTTATAAAAGCATTGCAGTGCAGAAAATCCTGGCTACCATAATTTGCAAAGAACTTGTCATCCACCCTGTATTCGTAATTATGAATCCCCGGTTTTAATCCAACAAACGCAATTTCAAATTCTCTCCTGAAATTCATTTTTCAAAATTTTGGGGGTGGCAAAGGTAATTTAAAAAAGCTTTAGAAACAAGGCAAGCGCTTTATTTGCTGCGCAAACGCCTGTTAAGTTTTACAATGTTCGTTAAAATAAAATACGTTTATCATAATTTTTAAGATAGCAGCATTACTTAATTAAATTGCTCAAAAATTTTTTAACATGCATTTCAAAAAAATATTTTTTTTTGTTTTGTTTGATGTAATACTGCTTACAGCTTGCAATACAGGTAAAAATGAAATTGAAACGGCTACAGCAAACAAAGATGTTTTGCAATCGCACATTGATTCTTCAGTAAATCCTGTAAACGATTTTTTTGATTACGCTAATGGCGGCTGGATAAAGAACAATGCAATTCCTGCCGATCAAAGTTCATGGGGCATTGGCGACCTTGTTATTGAAGAAAACTTAAAACGCTTGCGCAAGATAAACGAAGATGCAGCCAACGCAAATGCAGCTGCGGGAAGCAACGAACAAAAAATTGGTGACTTTTGGAAAACAGCAATGGATTCTTCCACAATAGAACAACAAGGTTTAAACCCTTTGCAACCCTATTTTTCAAAAATTGACAGCATAACTGATATTAATTCTTTTGCGCACGCATCTGCCGAATTAAACAAGATCGGCGTAAGTACAATCGTAGGCTTTTATGTAACACAAGATGATAAGAACAGTGATTCGATGATCGTGCGCTTTGGGCAAAGCGGTTTGTTTTTGCCTGACAGAGAATTTTATTTCAAGAAAGATTCTACTTCGCTTGCTATTGATTCGGCTTATAAAAATTATATCAAAAATATTTTGGTGATGAGTAATGCCGCAGATGCTGCAACGGCACAGCAGGAAGCTAATAAAATTTTTGCCATGGAAACTGAGCTTGCAAAATCTCATCGCAAAATTGAAGACATGAGAGATCCAAATCTTAATTATAATAAAATGAAGAGCGAAGCTTTTTATAAGCTTACGCCTTCGATGCATTTGGATGAATTTATGAATATTCAAGGCGCGCCTTATCTTGATTCAATAATTATTGGTCAGCCCGATTATTATAAACAACTTGAAAAAACGGTAAAAATATTTCCCGTTAACGACTGGAAATTATTTTTAAAATTCCGGTTGGTAAATGCTTTCGCCAATCAATTACCTAATGCTTATGTGAATGAAAAATTTAATTTCTACAAATTGCTTTCAGGTGTACAGCAAATGCAACCGCGATGGAAACGGGTTTTAAGAGATGAGCAAAATATTATGGGTGAATTGCTGGGCCAGTTATTCGTAAAGAAATATTTCGATTCTACTGCAAAAAAAAGATATGAAAATTTGGTAGAAGCAATTCGCGCATCATTAAAAAACCACATTGAAAATCTTTCGTGGATGAGTGACACCACCAAACAAAAAGCATTGGAAAAATTGGCCGCGGTTAAAAAGAAGGTTGGTTACCCCGATAAATGGAGAGATTATAGCAAACTGCAAGTTGGTACAGAAAGCTATGTTCAAAATATGATTAACGGAAGCATGTGGCGCATGCAATATCAATTAAACAAATTAGGCAAACCAGTTGACAGATCTGAATGGGGAATGACGCCGCAAACATATAATGCAGAATACAATCCTTCAAACAATGAAATTACTTTACCCGCTGCAATTTTTACCGTGCCTGGTTATGCGGATGATCAGTTGGATGATGCTGTGGTTTATGGTTATGCAGGGGCGTCAACAATTGGACATGAAATAACACATGGTTTTGATGATGAAGGAAGGCAATACGATGCGCAGGGAAATTTAAAAAACTGGTGGACAAAAGAAGATGCAGAAAGATTTGATAAGCGTGCACAGGTTATGATTAATCAATTCAGCAATTATGTAGTGGTTGATACATTTAAAATAAATGGCAAAGCAAGTTTGGGTGAAAACATTGCAGACCTGGGTGGTATTGTGCTTGCATGGGATGCGTTTAAGCAAACCGATCAATATAAAAAGCAAGA
>DASZUY010000031.1:0-2885 GCA_035547495.1 Parafilimonas sp.
ATAATGCCCGATGATCTGAAATAATTTTTATCATTAACATCTGCAATCTCACCCGCATCAATTATAAAAACACCCTCCGGGTGCTCAACGATCATTATAAAAATCGGCAGCCATTCAGTAAAATTTTTGCTGAAAAGATAACTCAGCATCGCGATCAATCCGGAATGTTTATTCTCTCTGAATTTCCATTTTACTGATACAAATCCTGTTGAAACAAGATGCAGTTTTACAGGCTTATTATTACTATGCAGCAGGATGGTTGTTGCGCTTAACATAGTTTAAGAAAATAAATTCGGCGGCTCACTACCAACGAACTTTGGTTTTATTAAATTCAAATTGCATGCGGTATTTAATTTGTCAACTAAATAAACAGTAAGTTCCGGCGAAGTTGCTTCGTTATGCATGTGCATAAAAAAATAAATGTCATCAATGCCTTTGTCTAACCAAAATTTCATGCGTTCAATCCATGCATCAATGCGTGTGTAATCGGAGTGATGTAAACTGTTGCCGACATAGCGGATAAATGTTTTCGGAATGGTAAGATGCATGTGTGCACAATCTCTTCTGCCTGCGGTATCTGTAATAACTGCGCCAATATTTAATGCATGCAATGTTTCAAATAATTCTTTAGCAACATCGCCCTTAAACCAATCCGGATGGCGCACTTCTAAAAAAAATTGCATATCTGTTGGCAACGATCTTAAAAAAGTAAACAACTCATCCTTTCGCTTTGGCGAATATGCATCACTTACCTGCACGAACACGGGACCAAGATGTTCTTCAAAAGCAACAATGCCGCGCAAATATTCATTCAATATAAAATCCTTGCCTGTTAATTTTCCAAAATGTGTAATGCCTTTGTACATCTTCGGGCAAAACAAAAAATCTTTGCCATCTGCTTTTTGTTTCCAATTTGCAATTCCTTTCGCGCCGTAAATTTTATAATGCGTAGCATTTAATTCAATGCTGTTGTAATGCTCAACGTAATGTTGCAGAAAATTTTTTTCCTTTGTTTTTTCCGGATAAATTTTGCCAACCCATTCTGGTCTTCCCCATTTTGCACAACCCACATAAACTTTTGCGTTTTTATTTTTTTTACCGGGAAGAATTTGTTTGTTGAATGCCGGTTCTTTTGGCAAACTAAAATCAACTTTTTCTAATTCTTCCATCTCAACGCGGCCAAACTCCATAACAAATATTTACACGATAAAATTAGATGTTTAAATACTTAAAAGTTTTTAGTTCAATAATTATAATAACAAAATCATTTTCGCTTAACTTGGCTGCTCCTTGCTTGCAATTAAATCACTGTTATGAAGCGCAACTACTATATCGTAGCACTCATCATGCTCACTTTTTTTGTAATTTCTTTTTTAACTAACATCATCGGTCCGCTTTCGCCTGAGTTTATCAAAGATTTTAATTTGAGTGATTTACTTGCCGGCGTTTTGCCGTTCGCATTTTTTATTGCTTATGGTGTTATGTCAATTCCATCAAGCATGCTGGTGCAGAAATACAACGAAAAATCAATTATGGTAGCAGCGTTTATAGTTGCATTTATAGGCTCACTTATATTAGCCGCTAAACCAGATTATCTTACGGCTGTACTCTCATTGTTTTTAATTGGTTGCGGAATGGCGATGCTGCAGGTTGTAATAAATCCGTTGTTGCGCACTGCAGGCGGCGAAGAAAATTATGCATTCACATCTGTGTTAGCGCAATTAATTTTTGGCGCAGCATCATTTGTAAGTCCATTGGTGTATTCAAGCATGGTTAAAAATTTCAACGTTAGCCAATCATCATTATTTAATATTTTAAGAGCTCATGTGCCGGGCAATATGCCATGGATTTCGCTGTACTGGTTGTTTGCCGTTATTTGTTTGTTTATGTTTTTAATTATGCTTGCTTCAAAATTTCCAAAGGTTGAATTAAAGAGTGATGAAAAAGCCGGTCCATTAAAAACACATCTTCAACTTTTAAAGAAGCGCGTTGTAATTGCATACTTCATTGGATTGTTTTGTTATGTTGGAACAGAACAAGGCGTTTCATACTGGATGTCGCAATTCTTATTTGAATATCACAAGTACGATCCGCAAACAACGGGCGCAAATGCAGTAGCCTATTTTTGGGGCTTAATGACAGCCGGCGGTGTATTAGGATTATTACTTTTAAAATTGATGGACAGCCGCAAGCTTTTGGTGATATTTACTATTGCTGCATTAATATTTTTAACGCTCGGTCTTTTTGGAAGTGCAAAGGTTTCGCTCTATTCATTTTCTATTGTTGGATTTTTTATGTCGGTGATGTACCCGATTATTTTTTCGCTGGCACTTAGTTCGGTTTCAGAAGACCATGGCTCATTTGCGGGTATTTTGGTTACAGGAATTATTGGAGGCGCAATAGTACAATTGCTGATTGGAGGTTTGGGTAATTTGTTTGGATTAAGAGCCGCTATGTGTTTTATTTATGTAACAATGGGGTATATGCTGAGCATCGGTATTTGGGCAAAGCCGCTTATTACGAACAAAACAATTTTCGACAAAAAACATGAGAGCTAATATTTTAATGCATTTATTACTTTGGACGAAGCCCCATTATTTCCATAAACCAAGACTTAAGTCTTGGTTTATAAACCGCTGTCACCGCATTGGCTTCAGCCAAAGTGATATAAAAAATTTTACATTGTATTTTTTAACTAAAGTTGTTATATGAAAAACTTTTTTTTGATCGCACTGCTGTTTGTACTTCTAACATCAGTTCAACGACTATCTGCGCAAAGCAAAACAGAAAATTTTGATATGGTTTTGCATGATGGATGGAACATGCAATCATCAATCACAGAAAAATCAACAGGCGATAAAATCAGCCAAAATAATTTTAGTACG
>DASZUY010000032.1:0-14109 GCA_035547495.1 Parafilimonas sp.
ATGCTTTTAATAAAATTATTACCACGCCTATCAGTCAGGCGGGAAAAGCGCAGGGTGGGTCTCAGTTTGCAGACAAATCCAGCCTTTATCAATTTGAAGGGCAATATAACTTTTCTCAGTATGTGAAAGTGTTGGATGTATTGGTTGGAGCTGATTACCGAACATATCATCTCAATTCAAATAACACAATCTTTTACGAACCGAATGGTCCAATTAATATCGGAGAATATGGAGCATATGTGCAATTACAAAAAGCTTTATTGAATGATGTTTTAAAATTAAGTGCGTCTGGAAGATATGATAAGAGTGAGAATTTTAAAGGCCGGTTTACACCAAGAGCAACAGCAACTATCCAGGTTGCAAAAGACAATAACATTCGCCTATCTTATCAACAAGCATATCGTTTTCCGAACAATCAGGATCAATACATAAACTTGTTTACACCTGGCAGTGTTCTGATCGGATGTTTACCCGAATTCAATACATTATATCAGTTCGATCAATATCCGGTTTATACTGCAACAAGTGTTGATACGTTTCGCAACACCGGAGACATGATGAAATTGCAACCTGCAACTTTTGCTAAAGCAAAACCTGAAACCATGTCTTCTTATGAAATTGGTTATCGTGGTGTAATTAACAATAAACTACTGATTGATGTTTATTATTATTTCAGTAAGTACAAAGATTTTATTGGTAGGGAAGCTGTAGCAAGAGGCGATTCAGTTGATGCTGAAGGTAACGATCATCCTACTAATAATCTCGCATACCTTGCCAGCCCATTCACAAGTACAAATTATTCTTTTGTAGTTAATAGCACAACGCCAATAAAAACCAATGGCTGGGGTATTGGTTTAGAATATCAGTTAGGTAAAGGTTATTCAATCAGCGGAAATGTTTCTGGCGATCAACTAACAGGTGTGCAACCAGGATTTATAACTTTCTTCAATACTCCAAAAACACGCTTTAATATCGGCTTATCCAATTCAAACGCCACAAAAGGGTTTGGCTTTAATGTAGTTTATAAATGGCAGGCTAAAACAAACTGGGAGGGCACTTTCGGTTCAGGAGAAATTCCATCATTCGGTACATTGGATGCACAGATCAGTTATCACTTCACCAAAGAAAAAATATTGATCAAATTGGGCGGAACAAATATTATCAACAATTATTATCGTAATGCTTTTGGTAACCCATATATCGGCGGTTTATATTATGTAAGTATGGGTTACGATATATTCTGATCTAAACAATCAACTACACATAAAGCAACATACAAAATGTTGCTTTTTTTATGCTGATCAAAATCATCTCCATCAATAATTTCCATCATTTTTTTAATTACAGCGGCTTCAGAAATTTACGCGAAAGATTTGTTCATGAAAACGCTCATAGCTGCTACAGATTTTTCGAAGGCTTCTCTGAATGCAGTTAATTATGCTGCTGATATGGCTGCTATTATACAGGCAAAACTTGTGTTGTTACATGTTTTGCAGGTTCAATTAGTGTCGGATATTCCTGAATACACAATGCAGGTTGAGGAAGATGTGTTTGAGGAAAGAAATAAAAAAATGGAATTGCTGAAGCAACAACTTGAGAAACGAATAGGGCGACGTGTGCCGGTGAGTTTTAAAATAATTGAAGGCGATATAAATGGATTAATAGAATCATTTGCAGACGACAAAAAACCATTTGCACTTATTATGGGTTCAAAGGGTACAAATAAGCTGGAAGATTTTATTTTCGGAAGTGTAACCTTGCACACAGCAAAACATTCACACTATCCGGTTTTAATAATTCCTGAAAAAGCAAAATTCACATCGGTATCTGCAATTGCTTTCGCCTCTGATTTAGTTCTTGAGCCGGCTTCTGCAGCACTTAAAACTTTAAGACAGTGGCTGAATGCTTTTGATGCGCAGCTAAGTATAATAAATGTGAGTTATAATGCCGCTAATAAAGATGAAAAAGAAAAAGAATTCAGCGCTTTAAAAAAACATCTTGGACAGCATGATATTTATTTTAATCAACCTGTAAACGATTCAGTACCGGAAGGCCTATCTAAATATATCAGGAAAAATAAACCGGATGTAATGGCGCTTATCTATCACAAAGAAAGTTTTCTGCACCGCGTTGCTTTTAGAAGTGAGTTTAAAAATATTTTAAAAAGCATCACTATTCCAATATTAATCATCCACGGTTAACAAATTGACGAAACTCAGATTTTTGGTTGATGTACATCATCAAAAATCGGCATCGCGTAAAATAGCTTTGGTGTTTTAATAAATTAATAATCTAAAAAAGAATTTTATGGCAACAAACGCATTAACAAAAAGAACAAATGTTTTACCATCATTTGTAAACGATTTTTTTAAACCATGGAATGATTGGTTTGATAATGGTTTTGAAAAAACACTTTCTGTTCCTGCAGTAAACATTACTGAAGTGGATGGACAGTACAATGTTTCAGTAGCAGCACCTGGTATGAAAAAAGAAGATTTTAAAATTGATCTTGATGGTGATTTGCTTACAATCAGTGCAGAGAAAGAAGAAACCAAGGAAGAAAAAGACAAACATTACAATCGCAGAGAGTACAACTATTCTTCGTTTAGCCGCTCATTTACTTTACCCGAAGGTGTAAAGCACGATAAAATTGAAGCGAAATATGAAGATGGTGTATTAAAGCTTTCAATCCCTAAAAGCGAAAACGCAAAGCCGGCCTTAAAAACGATTGCCGTTAAATGATGATAAGGTAATTGTCTGTATTAAAGCTGTCGTATTACGACAGCTTTTTATTTTTAAAAACCTTCATACTGCTGCATAGCCTTATACAACTTTTCTGCATCGGCAAGCGAACACAACTGTGTTCCCTCATTCAGCGTAGCAGCAGTACCGCATGCAACACCATAACGTACTGCTTCTTTAATATTTTTTCCGGCAGATAAAAACATAACAATTCCGGCGAGCATACTATCCCCAGCGCCAACAGTACTTTTGCGTTTTACAGGCGGCGCCATAAATTGCTCTGCAATATCTTTTGTAACAAGCAATGCACCCGCAGCACCCATTGACACCACAACAACTTCGCAAATATTTTTTGAGATAATAGTTCTTGCTGCAGTCGCTATCTCATCGCCATGCAATTCGTCTTTGCCTGCCAGCATACTTAATTCGTTAAGATTAGGCTTTAAAAGATAGGCGCCGCTAACAGGATATTCCTGCAAAGTTTCGGCGGGAATATCAATTACAAGTTTTGCATTTTTCTTTTTTGCAATGATCGAGATACGCTGAAATATATCGTGCGGAAAACCTTGTTGCATACTTCCGCTTACAACTATGTAATCAATGTCATTAATATTTTCAACCGACTTAAGACATTCTTGCCAATGGATTTCTTTGACAGCAATTCCTGGTGTGATAAAACGATATTGAAGGTTTGTTGCCTTATCAACAATCATAATATTTTCTCTTGTATCAACGCCCGTATCAATCGCAATTGAATTTATTGATTCTGCCTTTAATAAATTTTGTAAAACAACTCCGGTATAACCACCACCCAGGTAAATTGCTGTTGCATTGCCTTTTAATTTTTTCACAGCTTTTGCTACATTAATTCCGCCGCCGCCGGCTTCATTTTTAAAAGCAGTGCAACGCAATTTTTTATCGGGCACCAGTGCATCAACAAAACTGCTTTTATCTATACATGGATTGAATGTTATGGTTGCGATGGAAGACATAATGATCTATAATTGGTTTCGAAGGTCTGTCAAGCTTTGCAGTAGTGTTTGTTTTATTAATTCTTTTTCATGCCGGAATTCTTCTTCTATCTTAATCAGCACAGCTTTTTCTTTTTCATCGTGAACTTTGTCAAGATGTTCTGGCTTTAATAATTCAAGTTCACTAAACTTGTCTCTAAAACTATCAAGATTTGTTGTTAGCCATATTTGATCCTCCGGGTTTGAAATAGATTTAGGCAGTTGCGCATCATCTTTTATAAAATCCCAGGTATATAAAACATCTTTTAAAATTCCTCGAACAGTGTAAATAGCACCATCATCTTTTACATTCTGCAGCGCTTCCTTTAACTCCTCCATTGCATTTTCTGCAAATTTTTTTATTAAAGGTTTCTCAATTTCAATTGGCAATTGTTTTAAAATATCTCTTTCATTATCATCAAAATTGTTATCAGCCATTAAATCAGTTGCATCCTTTTTCCAATATAATTGTTCATTATCTAAAATGTTGATGTAACCGGCAGGCTCAACCAATTGGTGATCTGTTATGAATTTAAAAATATTATGACGATGCAACTGAATATTCCAGATAATGCCTATGTAACCATAAAACGTTTTCAGCAGTTTTGGAATTAAAGGGCTTTCAACTTTTTTTTCTGCATTCATTAATCTTAGAAACGCACGCAGCCTTTTTACCTCTACACGAAAATCATGAATGTCATCAGCATTAAAATCTTTTAAAACCGGATGCAATAATTTATCGATCGCTTTAAACCTGCTTTTTACAATAGCGATAATTTCATTTTCTTTCATCAGCTAAATTAAGCAAGCAGGTGCAACGATTTTTCCGCCTTGTTTATATTTTCAATTCCTTTTAATAAAGCATCTGCATTAAATGAAATACTGTTGATGCCCTGCTGAACAAGAAACTGTGCGAACTCAGGAAAATCGCTCGGAGCTTGCCCGCACAAACCAATATGTGTACCACATGCGTTTGCTTTTTCAATCATCATGCTGATCATTTTTTTTGCAGCTTCATTTTGTTCGCTGAAAATACTTGCAACTAATGTTGAATCGCGATCGATACCCAATGTTAATTGAGTAAGATCGTTTGAGCCGATAGAAAATCCATCAAACAATTCAGCAAAATCTTCAGCGAGTAAAACATTAGAAGGTATTTCAGCCATCACATAAATTTCAAGCGTTTCATCTTCATTCCTGTTCAATCCAAACTCTTTCATAATCTGGATCACCTTTCTTCCTTCTTCAAGTGTTCTGCAAAACGGTATCATCACTTTTACATTATCCAATCCCATTTCGCCCCGCACTTTTTTTATCGCTGCACATTCAAGTTTAAAACCTTCTTTATATAAATCGTTATAATATCTTGAAGCGCCTCTGAAGCCCAGCATCGGATTTTCTTCTTCAGGTTCGAATTGTTTGCCGCCTATTAAGTTTGCATATTCATTTGTTTTAAAATCGCTCATGCGCACAATAACATCTTTCGGATAAAACGCCGCTGCAATTGTTGCAACGCCTTGCGACAGCTTATCAATAAAAAATTCTTTTTTATCGGCATAGCCTTGCGTAAGCTTAATTATTTTTTGTTTTGCTGATTCATCTTTAAGTGAATTAAAATTCACTAAAGCCATTGGATGTGCCTGTATAAAATGTGTAATGATAAATTCAAGCCGCAATAAACCAACACCATCATTCGGATAAAAAGATAATTGAAACGCTTTATCAGGATCAGCCAATATCAGCATTACTTCTGTTGAATCTGGCTTTTCTATTTTGCTGATATCAATTTCATTTTTTACATAATTCAGTTTGCCTTCGTACGCGTAGCCTGTACTTCCTTCGCAACAACTAACTGTAATAAATTGCCCGTCTGTAATTGCTGCAGTTGCATTGTTACAACCAACAATTGCAGGCACACCTTGTTCACGTGCAACTATAGAAGCATGGCTTGTTCTGCCGCCTTTATTAGTGATGATAGCAGAAGCTTTTTTTAGAATTGGGTCCCAGTCCGGGCTTGTAATATCTGTAACTACAATTTCACCTTCATTTAAATTAGATGCGTCGTTTGGTGAATGCAAAATGCGGGCGATACCTGTTGCAACTTTTTCTCCTATTGCATTGCCTGAGGTTAATACTTTTCCTCTTTCTTTCAATTCATATTCTTCAATCAATGCAGTATTTCTTTGTGAATGCACAGTTTCGGGTCTTGCCTGTATAATAAATAATTCATTGGTAAAACCATCTTTTGCCCATTCAATATCCATGTGCTTTTGATAATGTTCTTCGATAAGTAAAGCCCAGTTAGCAAGCTGTATTATTTCATTATTACTTAAAACATATTCATAGCATTTTTCTGCGGGTGTGTTTATGTTGATGGTTGATGCATTTGCGCCTTCATCAGCATAAATCATTGTTTGCAATTTTGAGCCAAGTTTTTTTTGGATGATCGGATTTTTACCCTGCCGCAATGTAGGTTTGAAAACATAAAACTCATCAGGCGTAACCGCACCTTGTACAATGTTTTCACCCAAACCCCAAACGCCTGCAAGATGAATTAGGTTTTCAAACCCTGATTCCGGTTCGAGTGTAAAACCAACACCCGAACAAGCTTTATCTGAGCGCACCATTTTTTGTACACCAACTGAGAGTAAAACTTTTTCATGCGCAAAGCCATTGTCTTCGCGATATTTTATTGCACGTGCCGTGTACAAAGAAGTAAAACATTTATGCACTGCATCAATAACAGCTTCATCACCTTTAATATTTAAATAAGATTCATGCTGACCCGCAAAACTTGCATTCGGCAAATCTTCTGCAGTGGCACTGCTGCGTACAGCAACTTCAATTGGTTTATTGCCGCACAAATCATGATAGTGCTGAATAATTTCTTTTGAAATTTCATCAGGCATTTTTGCATTTGATATGATTGTTCTTGCTTTAGCGCCTACTTCATCAAGATTAGAAAAATCTTTTTTATTGAGTGATGATAAGAGCGCTTTAAGCGTAGTTGTTATTTTATTAAATTCTAAAAATTTTTGAAAAGCAAATGCTGTAGTTGCAAAACCATCAGGAACGCGAATGCCTTTTGAAGAAAGTTTATTGTACATCTCGCCCAGCGATGCATTCTTTCCGCCGACTGTTGGAACATCATCAATACTTATTTCGCTAAAGTTTTTTATGTATGCTTTCATAACTAATCGTTGAACAACAAATGTGTTAGAAAGCCGGCGTTCAAAAATTGACTGCTATCAGTTCTAAATATGATTTCGATCATTGACCATAATCAGCATTTCAGCTAATGCAAATCATCCATATTGAAATTACAGGTAACAATCTTTGAAGCTTTAACCATAAAACATCAATATGAAAAAATTTACTTCTTATTTAATAATACTTATCGGTATTATTTGCGGGCAGTATGCAACTGCTCAACCAAACACATTTCCGGCTGCAGGCCAGGTAGGAATTGGAACTGCCACACCCAACCCTTCAGCCAAGTTAGAAATTAAATCTACCGGCAAAGGTTTTCTTATGCCGCGCATGACAGAAGCACAACGTAATGCGATCAAATCTCCTGCAAAGGGATTACAGGTATTTCAAACTGATGGCGCACCTGGTTTTTATTTTTATAACGGAACTGCATGGGAGTCATTAAAAACAACAGCGGGTGCAAACACGAGTTTATCAAATCTTTCTAATGTTGCCATAAACACCAGTTTGAGTCCGCAGACTCCAGGCAATATTAACCTCGGTTCTTTTGGACATGACTGGAATGATCTATATCTGTTGGGCGAGGTTTGGTGTGGAAGTTTTGGTGTAATGAAAATTAATTACGATCCAAACAATGGAAAGGATAATATATCTATCGGCGGATTTGCAATACAAGATGATGAAAATACACATGGCTCTATTGCGATTGGTATTGGTTCTTTGTTCAACAATTACGGAAACAATAATATTGGCATTGGCTGGACTTCATTAAGCCAGGTGTTTTATGGCAGTAACAACGTTGGTTTAGGATATCATACAAATACGAATTCGGATACCATTTCAAATAGTACTGCCTTGGGTGCAGAAGCAATAGTAACCGCAAGTAACCAGGTGCGTGTTGGAACGACAACAACCAGCAGCATTGGCGGATTTGTTGGATGGACTACTATTGCAGATAAAAGATTTAATAAAATTTTGCAGCAGAATATTCCCGGTCTGGATTTTATAAATCAACTTAAACCTATAACATATACACTTGATGTTAATGCTGTAAAAACTGCGCTTAAAAATCCAAACGCTAAATCACTTGACAAACGTTTGCTTGCAGCAGATACTTTATTTAATGATGTAAAGACAACACCCACAATTTATACAGGGTTTTCAGGACAAGATGTTGAAACCGTTGCGAAAAAATTAAATTTTCAATTCAACGGTGTTGACACACCTAAAAATCCAAAAGATCTTTATGGTTTAAGGTATGATGAGTTTGTAGTGCCGCTTGTAAAATCGGTGCAGGAATTATCTGCCCAAAATGATGAGCTTAAAAAAGAAGTTGAAGATTTAAAATCAACAGTAGCGCTTATACAGTCACAAATAAACAGCAATACATCAGAACAAGCTACAGCTGCTAACTTAATTACGATTGCAAGGCTTGAACAAAATGTTCCCAACCCTTTTAAGCAACAAACCACTATTAAATACTATATACCGAAGGAAGTAAATACTGCATTTATAAAAATTATGAATGCTAATGGAGAAGCAATAAAAATTGTTCAGATAGCTGCCAAAGGTTACGGACAATTTACTTTTCAAAGCGCATCATTAGCAGCAGGCAATTACACTTATTCTCTTTTTATTGATGGTAAATTAATTGACACGAAGCAAATGTTGCTAACGAAATAAAAACATCAATGAGAAATGAATTATAATAAAATGCTGAGAAGCGGTATCCTGATAAGTGTATTGGTTGCTTCACGCATTTTTTGTTTTTGTCAACCCGTAACTATTTTTTATTCTTCATTTGCTGAAGCCAGTTTGAGATACCCTCAATTGGTTTCAGCTTTTTATAAACTAAATAATCAACAAAATTTTTGGTATAGTACTGAGCGATCCGCTTCTTTAAAACAATTTTTTTTAACCACTGTAATTGATAGTGCAGCGTTTTTCGGATTAAATGCAGGCGACTATCATGAACAAATGTTAAAGCTGTTGGTTGAAAAAAATTATGCTGTAACAGATTCATTAAACATAAGGCAAGCTGATATTTTGTTTACAGATGCTGCCATCGCTTTTTTTAAAGACATTTACCAGGGCAGTAACAACAATGCGGGTTATGATGAGGTTTCACCGAAATATAAAGAAGCAGATAATAATTTTTTACTGAATAAATTGTTATCGGTTTACAACGAAGTTGCTTTTAAAACTTCGATCGCTGAGCTGGAACCTTCAACCGATAATTATACACTTTTAAAAAAAGAACTGCAGCAACAAATTGCACAACACAATCTTAATAAAATAACGCAACTCAAAAGAACTTTAAATTATGTGCGATGGATAAATCATTTCAAGTTTCAAAAATATATTGTTGTAAACATTGCTTCTGCCAGTCTTAATTATTACCAGGCAGATACCGTTGCATTAACCATGCGTGTAATTGTAGGCAAGCCATCTACGCAAACGCCACGGTTTTCGGCATATTGCAACCAGGTGATTTTATATCCGTACTGGAATGTGCCAACCTCAATTGCATTAAAAGAATTGTTGCCAAGATTTAAAAAAGATTATCATTTAATAGATGAAATGAATATGCAGGTGCTGGATAACGGCGGCAGAATATTAAATCCATCAAACATTGCGTGGTCTTCTTATAACAGGGACAATTTTCCTTATCATTTCAGGCAGTCGACAGGATGCGATAATTCACTTGGTGTAATAAAATTTAATCTTACTGATCCGTTTAATGTTTACATGCATGACACGAACAGTAAAAATTTATTTTTTTCCGAATACAGATATTATAGTCATGGGTGCATACGCATTCAGAAACCGCTTGAGCTTGCAAATTTTGTTCTTCCAACACCGGTTGATTCAAACTTTGTGCAATTATGTTTGAAAGAGCAAAGTCCCGTTAATTTAAACTTAATACAGCGTGTGCCGGTTTTTGTGATTTATTCCACCGCTGATGTTGATGCAAAAAATAATATCATTTATCACAAAGATGTCTACCACGTACTTAAAAAGTGATAATTTAATAAACTATAATTCTTGTAGTGCAACTTTTACAAGGTTGCTTTGCTTTAGGAACATACATTTCCAACACATTGTTCCTGTATTCTGCAATACTCAATTCCACGTCAGCATTCTCGGGTAAATTCACATGTGTCTGAAAACATTTACCTGTCTTAAAAGCATTATTGCTGTCTGATGCGCATACAAGTAAATCATTCTTATCTGCAAAAACGATTAATTGCTCTCTTTCAAAACCAGGCGCAGCAATTTGTACTTTATATTCATCAATCAATTCTTTTATATTAGTACATGCACGATCCGGTTCCTGGTCGGCCATTTTTTTTACCTGTTTAATTATAAATGCTTCATTGGCTGCAGGTATAAATTCTCCGGGATAAACTGAATGATTTTCGAGGTCTTTAATTTCCATAAAAAATTTTTAAAGAGAATATTAAAAGTAACAAAACCTCCGGGTTGATCAGATGATTTTAACAATAAGAAATTATGATATTTATCATGTTGCAATAAAGGTTGCATCGTCTGTTAATACCAAAAATTTCTATAACAGTTGCCTTTAATGAGGCATATCATTTCACACATTGATTTCTGTCAGTAAAATCTTCATACATCAAAATTATTTTGTGGTTAATGAAATGCCCATAATTAAAATGGTTAAACAAACGATACACATGAAACAGAATATGTTTTTTGCTTTTTTGCTTTTAATTGCCTCCTGCACGAGTACGCGTATTACGTCATCATGGAAAGAGCCTGCTTCAACACCTGTTAACTATAAAAAGGTTTTGGTAATAGCCTTATCGCAACCCGACAACATTTTAAAAGAACAAATGGAAAAGCATCTCGTTGGAGATTTGGAATCGCATGGTATACAAGCTATTTCGGCCTTTGAAGTATATGGACCGAAGGCATTTGAAAACATGACAGAGCAAGCAGCTCTTGAAAAAATTCAAAACACGGGCGTTGATGCTATTTTAACTATTGTGCTGCTTGATAAATCAAGGGAGCGCTATTATGTTCGTAGTCATATGTTTTTTACACCTTACGCTATTTATTACGATCATTTTTGGGGTTATTACAGAACCATTTATGATCGTGTTTATATGCCCGGGTATTATGCGAATAGCACTGAATATTTCTGGGAAAGCAATTTATATGATGTCGCTTCGAAACAATTAGTGTATTCGGTTCAAACAAAGTCTTTCAACCCTGAAAATTTAAAAACACTGGCACACGAGTACGGACAATTAATAATAAACAATATGGTGCAACAAAAAGTTATTGCACAGCAATAGCTCATTCAATTTATTGTATGGCAAAATCAAATAAAAATGTAACAAGTGTTGTTGACTTCAAAAACATAGAAGTAAGCAGTAGCGCTTTCAAAAATGGTGAATTTATTCCTGCGAAATATACTTGTGAGGGTGAAAACATCAGCCCGGAATTAAGTATTAAAAACATACCCCAAAATACAAAATCTCTTGCCCTTATTGTTGATGATCCTGATGCACCGCTTAGAACATGGGTCCATTGGATTATTTGGAATATTCCTGTTACACATCATATAAAAGAAAACGATGTTCATGGTAAAGAAGGGCTAAACGATTTTCAAATACATAGATATAGCGGTCCTTGCCCGCCAAAAGGTGTGCACCATTATTTCTTTAAAGTATATGCACTTGATGATTTGCTTGATTTGCCCGGCAACATAAGAAAGGGTGAGTTAGAAAAAGCAATGAGTGATCATATCATTGGTTTTGGAGAATTGGTTGGTTTATATAAAAGAAAATAAAAACGACAATGCCAGAAAATGACAGTATACCAAATGAGAAGAAGCAGCCGGATACGAAAAGAAGACGTTTCGGATTTTATTGGATATATCTTTTTATTGCTGCAATAGTTATTGCCCGTTTAATATCAGGAACGTATGCATCAACGAAAGAAATTACATGGCAGGAATTTGAACGAAATGTTTTACCAAAACATGCAGTAGAAAAAATTGTTGTTGTAAATAGTAAAGATGCAGAAGTATATATAAAAAAAGAATTTGCCAACGATCCGTATTTTAAAGATGTTTTAAAATCTTCTGCCAACAATCAAATTGCTCCCGGTCCGCATTATGAATTTACAATTGGTTCTGTTGAGTCTTTTGAACGAAGGCTTGATGAAGCTGAAAAAAATTTTACAGAAGATGAGAAAGTAAATGTGAGTTATGAGAAAAGTACAAACTGGTTTGACAATGCATTTCTTTACATTTTATCCATCGTCGTATTTGTTTTTGTTTGGCAATATTTTTTAAGAAGTATGGCAGGTAAAAGCGGTGGCGCTTCTGCTTTTAATTTTGGAAAATCAACAGCAACCTTATTAGAAAAAGAAAATAAAAGCACAGTTACGTTTAATGATGTGGCAGGGCTTGAAGAAGCAAAAACAGAAGTTAAAGAGATAGTTGATTTTTTAAAAGATCCTTCTTCATATACAAAACTTGGTGCTAAAATTCCTAAAGGAATTATTATTGTTGGTCCACCAGGTACAGGAAAGACGCTGCTTGTAAAAGCTGTTGCGGGCGAAGCGCAGGTTCCATTCTTTTCTATCTCAGGTTCTGAGTTTGTGGAAATGTTTGTTGGCGTTGGCGCATCAAGAGTGCGGGATCTTTTTAAACGCGCAAAAGAAAAAGCGCCTTGTATTGTTTTTATTGATGAGATAGACGCGGTGGGAAGATCGCGTGGAAGAAACGCATTTTATACAGGCGCGAATGATGAAAGAGAAAGTACGCTCAACCAATTGCTCACAGAAATGGATGGCTTTGGAACGAACAGTGGTGTGATTGTTTTAGCAGCAACCAATCGCGCAGATATGCTTGATCCTGCATTATTACGACCGGGTAGATTTGATCGTCATATCTATCTTGAACTTCCTAATCTTACAGAGCGAAAAGAAATTTTCGAAGTGCATCTTCGCCCGTTAATTTATGATGAATCAGTTGATGCAAATTTTCTTGCAGCACAAACGCCGGGTTTTTCAGGGGCTGATATTGCAAACATTTGTAACGAAGCTGCATTAATTGCAGCAAGAAGAAAAAAACAAAAAGTTACGAAAGAGGACTTTATGGATGCGATTGACAGGATTGTTGCAGGGCTTGAAAAGAAAAGTAAGATAATTTCTCCCGGAGAAAAAAAGATCATTGCTTATCATGAAGCCGGGCATGCATTGATAAGCTGGCTGCTTAAACATATTGATCCGCTGCTAAAAGTTTCGATTATACCGCGCGGAAAATCTTTAGGCGCTGCATGGTATTTACCTGAAGAACGACAATTAAAAACATCAGCAGAATTTTTTGAACATCTATGTGCAACACTTGGCGGAAGAGCAGCAGAGGAAATAATTTTCGGTGAAGTTTCTTCAGGTGCTTTAGATGATCTTGAAAAAGTAACAAAAGAAGCATACACCATGGTTGCATATTATGGCTTCAATTCAAAGATTGGCAATATTAGTTTTTATGACTCAACAGAACAGAACACCGGCTTTCAAAAACCTTATAGTGAAGAAACAGGAAAAATTATAGATGAAGAAGTACGTAAACTGGTTGCAGAAGCTTACACACAGGCGAAAGATATTTTAACGCAGCACAAGAATGAACTTGCTTCCATCGCAACATTGCTGCTGCAAAAAGAAATTATTTATAAAGAAGATATTGAAAAGATTTTAGGAAAGAGATTAACCCCCGGAAAAGAAATATCTCTAAGTGAAGCATAAGTTACAAGTTAATGGCAGCGATTTACAACACATCGTTACTCGAAATTATTTCGCCACCTTTTGCTATAAATGCTTTATTTGTTTTGATATATTCTTCGTTGTTCAGCGCACAAGTTCCATCTTCGATAATAAATGTTTCGAAACCTTCATTCAAACTATCCATAGCAGAATAAAACACGCAGATATCACCGCATAAACCTGTTAAATAAACCTGCTCAACTTTCTTACCTCTTAAATAATCTGCAAGACAAGTTGATTTAAGATGACCGTTATCAAAGAATGCGCTGTAACTATCAATTTCAGCATTTGTTCCTTTTCTAAAAATTGCTTCAGCTTTTTTCGTATTTAATGATGAAGAAAATTCAGC
>DASZUY010000033.1:0-16572 GCA_035547495.1 Parafilimonas sp.
TAAGATGGATACCATGTGGTTTCATAGTTTACAAGCACCATGTCGTTATATTTTTTGAAAGCGCTTCTATTTGCTGCGCCTGTTGCAATGTTGCCGCAAGGGGCTTTTCAACCATTACGGGAATGTGTAACGGCGCGCAAACCTGCACAACAGATAAATGACCAGATACTTCATTGTAACCTAATACTGCATCAGGTTTTCTCAATTTTACAAGGCTTTCAAGATTATCGCTGAACAACGAATCAGGCAATTGATATAAGTTTCCATACTTCTTCCATAATTGTTTATTCGGTTCTGCGATACCAATAATTATTATCCTGCCATCTTTATATGCGTGCAAAATGTTGTGCACATGATCATGATTTAAACCGGCAACAATCACTCTTAATTTATCTTGTGCTTTACACGCGCTAGTGCACAGGAAAAATATTAATGCAAGAAAAAATTTTATAGAATGATGCTTCCATAATTTAGTTATGGCAAGTTTCATAAATAGTATTTTAAATTAAAGGTAATGTTTGCAGTATTGATAAGTGAACATGTTTCATTCAAAAATTGAATTCAATTTTTATTTCAATAATTTAAAACATTTCAACTGCAAAAAATACAATTCACTACACGCTAATTGCATTTCAATAAGCTTACTGTTTTCAGCTTACATCATCAATCTGAGTTTTGTGTAACCATTTAAAAAATTCACAATCAAGTTTATGAAACGATACTCATTATTCCCTTTGGTTAAAATAGCAATAGCAACAATGTTATTTACAACTGCTTGTACTAAAGACGTAAATAAAACTGCGCAAATCAGCAGCGGCCAAGTAAGCGGTGCAACACAAAAAACATTTATAGTGAACGTTAAAACAATTGCCGGTAAATATGCAACACAAGGCGATAACGATGGCAACGGAAGCGCTGCGCGTTTCTGGAATCCAACAAAAATGGTGTATGATAATCGCAACAAAACATTGTATGTAGCAGATGGAACTGTTATACGCAGTGTAGATGCAAACAACAATGTAAAAACGTATTTGCCTTTTGGAAAAATCAACAATTTCGATGAGATTTTGGATATTGATTTAGCGCCCGATTCTGTTGGGGGTTCATTATATTTTATAACGGAACAAAACAGCTTATATAAAATTGCAAAACAAGGATCATCTTACAAATTAACAACTATTGCCAGCAGAATTTATGGCGGTGATCAATTAGGAAAGCTGAATACAAAAGATCATTTTGATCTTGCATATGGTTTGGCAACAGGCAAAAACGGCGACATCTTTTTCTTTAATCAATCGTGGTACACCATACATCACATTAAGTTTAGTTCTACTTCTCCTTTTGCAGGCGATGTATTAAAATTTGCTGGCAAAGCGGCTGCGACGCGAGGTGGCGACACATGGGCTTTCGCTGATGGAACAGGTGATGCAGCAACGTTTAATTCTGCCGTGTGGGATATGTGTGCCGATGGAAAAGGAAATTTATATGTAGCAGATTATCGCGATGATCTTGTACGTAAAGTAAACACTTCTGGTACGGTAAAGTCTTTGTTTCAATATAAGAATGGTTTAGGTATTGATGTTGATGGAGACGTTTCTGTTGCGCAGGCAAATAAAGTTGATCATGTTAGCGCAAACAGCGATGGCACTAAAATATTTTTTACTACTTATGGAAGATATGGTTATCACTCACCTGCTTTGCGCGTAGTAAGACCAAATATTGATGTAACAACTTTAGTTGGAAAAAATCCAACTGCGTGGGGTGACGGTTCTGGTGATGTTGCCGGCTTTGGAGAAATTGGTGGTATTGCTGCAACACCGGATGGTAAAACAGTTTATGTTTCGGAAGTAGCAAATAAAGTAATTCGTAAAGTAACAATTCAATAAAACAGTTATCAATTTCGATTTGATGGTTCGCACAATTGCGCGAACCATTTTTTATTACCGCAGTATCAATTTTTTAAAATAGTCGCTGGTTATTTCGTTCGCGATAACTTCATTTAAACCTTCTTGATATTGCAATTTTATTGCAAGTTCTTTCATCGCTTTTATTGCATATCTCAAAAAGCCGGGACCTAGACTTACTCTTGCAACGCCTATTGCTTGCAGCTCATTTAAATCAGGAATACCTGGCGCCATCAAAATATTTACAGGCATTTTTACTGCCTCAACAATTGCTTTTATATTTTCTTCCTTACTAAAAAGTATTGGATAAAAACAATCTGCACCTGCATCTTTATACGCACTGCCTCTTTGTATCGTTTCTTCTAATTGTTGTTGTGGTGAAGAAAAATTTTTTGCATGAATAAAAGTATCGGTTCTTGCATTTATGAATAAAGGCACATTCATTTCTGCAGAAACTTTTTTGATGCGTTTTATTCTTTCACACTGAACTTCTGCGGATAATAAACTTTTTGTTTTCTTATCTGTATCTTCTATGTTGATGCCAACAATTCCTGTTTCAATTAATGCGCGAATATTCTTTTCAAATTGAATTTCATCTTGAGCATAACCGCTTTCAATATCTGCCGTTACAGGAACGTTTACACTGTTTGCAATTCTTTTTAAGTTATGCAACACATCATCAAACGGAATATTTTCTCCATCATTATAACCTTTCGTATAAGCAACTGCAGCGCTGGCTGTAGCAATCGCAGGATAGCCAACATCTTCTAACAACAAGGCACCTAAAACATCCCAAATATTTGGCAATACCAAAAGCTTTTTTGAATAATGCAGTTCATACAACTGCTTTGCTTTTTCTTGCTGGGTAAACTTTATTTCAGCCATATATTCTTTTAATTTTTACAAATTAATTAAACAAAACTTTTATTTCTTATGGCAAATGAAAATAGACGCAACATCAATGATTAATTTTAAAAACAGATTCTAATTCGCGGTAATATTTTCCATGTACAAGTGTTTTAAATCCACTTTCAGTTGCTTAATTTATGCTTTCTGCAAATTGTCGTTTAATTTTATTTACACCTTAAAATAAAGATCGTGCATCATATAAAAATCTTTGTTCTGACATTTTGTGTATTTGTATTATACATACAACTAAACGCGCAAAAAAATAAATGGACAGTGCATGCAGGTGAAAGCATTAAAGATGTTTTGGGAGATAGCGTTATATACCGTTATCCTCAATTTAAAGACGGTATAGTTTTTTATAAGGATGGAAAATTTTCACGTGCGCCTTTAAATTTTAATTTAATAACAGGTGATATGGAATTTATTTCTTCATCAAAAGACACACTTGCTATTGCCAATGAAGCCAGCATTAAATATCTAACTATACAAGCTGATACTTTTTATTTTGATAAAGTTTTTATTGAAGTAATACATAGTAATGCAACAGCTAAATTGGGCAGACTTGAAATAATAAAACTGACAGACATTAAAAAGGAAGGTGCTTATGGTCAAATGTCATCCACTTCATCAATTAGCACTGTAACTAATTTATATAACGATAATAAATCTTTTTACAGCAACAGTCAATCGTATACACTCACAGAAAAAACCGATCTTTCTTTACAGAAGGAAAGCTTCTTTTTTATTGGAAATGATATGAATAATTTTTTACCTGCGGCAAAAAGGAATGTCGAAAAATTGTTCAGCAAAAAAACTTCAACCCTTCAACCTTTTATAAAAGAAAATAAAATTGCCTTTAATAAAGAAGATGACCTTGTTGAACTAATTAACTTCCTAGGCAAAATTTAAAATGCAGCCTATTTTTGCATCGCTGGTTTTAGCATAAAAACATAATCGTACTCACTAAAGACATAAAGATTTTCAATTTGCAGCATTTTGAATTTAAAATTTGTCTAACTTGGTGGGTAATAATCTACAAATTACCTGCATGACGGAGCAATCAATCATAGCCGGCTGCCTTAATAACGATCCTGTTGCACAACGGGAGTTATACAACCGGTATAGCCCAAAAATGCTATCTGTTTGTTACCGTTTCGCACAAAACCGCGAAGATGCAGAAGACATGTTGCAGGAAGGTTTTATTAGAGTATTTACCCAAATAAGCTCTTTTCGTAATTCTGGTTCTTTTGAGGGATGGATTAGAAGGATAATTGTTCATACCTGCATTAATTTTTTAAAGAAGTATAAGAAGTTTAATGAGAGTCTTGACCTGGCTTATGTAACAAATGTGCAGGTAAAAGAAGAAACAATTCCATCAATAATGTTTGCAAGACAAGTAATAGAATGCATTCGATTATTACCGGTGGGATACAGAACAGTTTTAAACCTTTATGCAATTGACGGGTACAGCCACAAAGAAATTGCGGTGATGCTTGAAATTGAAGAAAGCACAAGCCGCAGCCAATATACGAGAGCAAAAGCAATGCTTGAAGCAATTTTAATTAAAAAGAAAATTATTGAAAAACCTGGAGAGGTATTAACATGGACTGCTGCGGTACAATAGCTTCAATTGAGATGTAGAATGAACGAAAAAAGCCATACAAATGATTTTGAGAGATACCTGAAGGATCAAGCAGGTGAGCACAGAATGTATCCTTCAGATCATGTATGGAAAAATATTCGTAAAAAAATTCAACCACCTAAAAAATGGCCTGCACTTTCTGCTTTCACTGTTTTAATTATCTCAGCACTTGTTGTAGGCACAGTATTGAATAAACCGGTACCTGATGCTATTACAGCCAACTTTCATTTCTCATCTCAAAGCGCGGCCAACATAACTGCCGAAAAAACAAAATCTGTTGCAGGTAGTTCAAAGCTTGATGTAACTGATGAACATTATTCAGTTGATCAAATAACATCAAACACAATAACTACTGCGATAGAAAATATAAAAATTAATGATGCTGTTGCAAGGCAGTTAACAGAACCGGCTATAACTGTAAGCGATGAAACATATCTTACTTCAGTTGCTACTCCTCTTAAACAAGCTTTTGATAAAAATATTGTTGTTGAAAAAAGCAGTGACATTGCAACTATTCAAAAAAGAAGTTTTGCTAAAGCTTCAACAATAAATAATATAAATTATTACTTGTTTGATGTTGAATCAAGACTGAGAAGTATTTTAAATGCACCACCTTCAGAAAATAGATCTGGTGGTGTAGCATTTTTTCAGTCACCCTATAATAATAACGATATAAACTACTTCCAAGGCAATGATTTTAAGGTAGGGCCAAGGCATTCTGATTTGTTTCCGCAAGCATTGGAACAAATCAGTAAAAATGCAAGCCGTTTAGATTTTCGCTTTTATTTTACACCATCTATAAGCTATCGTCATTTGCACGAACAAAATCAAAGTGCACCGCAGGATGTAAATACCGTTTCTTTACAATCAGGTTCTACTGTAAAACCTTCTTCAGCAATACATCAAAACCCTGCAATTGGTTATGAAACAGGATTCGGAATAGGATATGCATTAACGAAGAAATTTACATTAACCGGAGGATTTCAGTTTAATATAAGTCAGTATAAGATTGATGCATTCCTTTACAAAGATGAACCTGTAGTACTTACTTTGGATGAGGGTAAATTTTTAAGTAATATAAATACCATTTCAAGCTTAAGAAGCACACCTGGCAGTAAACCACTTACAATTAAGAACAGGTATTATCAAATATCAATGCCAATCGGCTTAGATTGGATGGCATGGAATAACGATAAAGTAAGCTGGGGTATTGCAGGTTCTTTACAACCAACTTATACCTTCGATAAACAGCCACTGATAATGTCTTCTAACTTTAAAAACTATGCTGATGGATCTGCATACGTTCGCAACTGGAATGTGAATGCAAACCTTGAAAGTTATTTTGGTTATTCAACCGGCAGTTATCGTTGGCAGATAGGTCCGCAAATTCGTTATCAATTACTTCCTTCTTTGGTTGATAAATATCCCAATAGAGAATACCTTCTCAATTACGGTTTAAAAATTGGTGTTGTTAAGCAACTGAAATAATTCTTTAAATATTTTGAAAAAAGCTTTGCAAAATAATTGCATTGCTAAAAACTATTTTTGTCATGTATGACTTCATCAGGATTTCAAGATTACGCAACGTCAATTCCGCATGAGCCTGGCATCTATAAGTATTACGATGAAAATGGCGAACTTCTATATGTAGGCAAGGCAAAAGATTTACGAAAAAGAGTTAGTTCTTATTTTACAAAAACATTTACGAGTTATAAAACACATGAGCTTGTTCAGCGTATTTATCGCATAGACTTTACCATTGTTAACTCTGAACAAGATGCATTTCTTTTAGAAAATTCATTAATAAAAGAATTTCAACCGAGATTTAATATTAATCTTAAAGATGATAAATCTTATCCTTTTATCATTATAAAAAAAGAACCATTTCCCCGCATTTTTCTTACAAGAAAAAAAATTAACGACGGTTCTGAATATTTAGGTCCGTTTACTTCTGCAGGCAAAGTGAGAGAGTTAATAAACTTCATAAGGCAATATATTCCATTAAGAACATGCAAGCTTAATCTAACGCAACAAAACATCGAAAGAAAAAAATTCAAAGTTTGCCTTGAATATCATTTGGGCAATTGTAAGGGACCTTGTGAAGCATTACAATCAGAAGAAGATTATAATGAAGGGCTGATGCAGATAAGGCAAATGCTTAAAGGAAATTTATCGCCTGTTATCAGCAGATATAAATCTATAATGAATGAATATTCATCTAATCTCAATTTTGAAAAGGCTGAACAGGTTAGAAAAAAAATTGAACATCTTGAGCAATATCAATCGCGTTCAATTGTTGCCAGCAGGCACTTGCACAATCTTGATGTTTTTTCAATAGTTAAAGAGGCAGATATTGCTTTTGTAAATTATTTGATGATTCAAAATGGTACCATCATTCAAACACATACGGTAGAGTTGCAAACCAATCTTGAAGAAACAGAAGCAGAGACATTAGTGTTTGCAATAGCGCAACTAAGAGAAACATTTAATAGTACTGCAAAAGAAATTGTAGTTCCTTTTTCTGTTGATTACCCGGAGAATGATATTATAATTACTGTTTCTAAAGGTGGCGATAAATTAAAATTGCTTGAGCTTTCCAAAAAGAATGCAATGCATTTTATTGAAGAATTAAAACGCCAGAAATTATTACATCTTGAAAAAAGCAGCGATGCCCAAAGAAATGTTTTATCTCAATTGCAACAACAACTTGAACTTAAAGAATTGCCGGTTCATATTGAATGCTTCGATAATTCAAACTTCCAGGGAAGCTATCCTGTTTCTGCAATGGTGTGTTTTAAAAATGGATTGCCAAGTAAAAAAGATTACAGGCATTTTAATGTAAAGACAGTTACAGGCATTAATGATTTTGCTACAATGAAAGAAGTTGTGTACAGAAGATATAAACGATTATTAAATGAAGAAGCGTTGCTTCCGCAACTTATAATTATAGACGGAGGAAAAGGGCAGCTAAGCGCAGCAATGGAAAGTATGCAAGAATTAAATCTTGTTGGAAAGATTACAGTTGTAGGGCTTGCAAAAAATGAAGAAGAAATTTTTTTTCCCGGCGATAAAGAATCTATTAAGCTTTCATGGAATAGTGAAGGGCTGAATTTAATAAGAAGAATAAGAGATGAAGTGCATCGTTTCGGAATTACCTTTCATCGTAACAAGCGATCGAAAGGCACATTTAAAAATGAACTTGAAAATATACAAGGCGTTGGTGAAAAAACTGCAACAATGCTTTTACAAAAATTCAAATCAGTAAAAAAAATAAGAGAAACTTCTTTTGAAGAACTTGCTTTAGTAATCGGTAAGGCAAAAGCAAAAACCTTATCAGATTATTTTACACAAAAAAAAGGGGGCGTGGATGAAAATCCTGCCCCGTTTTAAAATCCAATATCCTATGAAAAACCATTACAAAGGTATGCAACAACTTTTGTTGAACAAGTTTTTTATGCTTTATTTAAAAAATTCTAACAGCTGTTTAAATATTAATAACTCCAGAGCGATTGTTCGTAGTTGAATATTTTGTCCTTAATCTTTTCGCCTTCAAGTAACCGGAATAAGGTGTTATTTGGATACACTGATGAGAGTGGAAGATCAAAAGGATTATCGATTGAAGATTTTACAATATAACTGCTAAACATTCGGCTTTCAAAAAGATCTTCCCATGTCATTTGGGTTCCCATATTTTTAGGATTATAAACTTCATATTTTGCCAATATGGGACGAAGATCAGGGTAGTAAACCCACCAAACAGGTCTTTCACTATTAGCTACAATATCACCCGTTGAAAGCCTGTATGGAATTACAGGCGCGATGCCTATAATTCTTACAAACATTCTGCTGCTTTCTTTATCAAATATCCATTCTTCTTTTATTTGAAATTTATAGATGGAATCCGGATCAACTGCTTTTGCCCTAACCTGATATGCAACTACGTTACCATCAGAATCGTAAACTTTTGATGTATCAGAGCCACCACCGAAAGCATTTATAGCATCATCAGCAGTTATTGGTGTTGTAAACCTATCGTCGTCACCGCTGAAAGCGGTAACATCACCATTTTTTATAGCCCTGAGTAAGATTGAAATGAAACGCTGGCTGCCGTTATCTTCTACCGCAGCATAGCGAAAAGGCAAATTCATTTTTTCGCGTGTATCAATTTCTCTCCAAACTTTCACCATAAATACTGCATCATCTTCCCTGATATCTTCGTAAGGCAATGGCGTTCTATCTTTAACAAGATTTCTTTGAATTGCATCATCGTTACGTAAGGACATTTTAACTGTGTCAAGTAATCCATTACCACTGCCTTTTACAACATTAATTGGCAAAGTTGTATCGATGCTGCTTGATTGATTATTATGGCCGCCATAAGCAGAATTTGAAGCGGGCTTTATTGTTGTATCTACAGCTCCATACCCGGTAGTAGTGTTTACAGGTTTTTGCTGTGTGTTATTATTTCCGTAGGCAGAACCTGTTGTTCTTCTTTTTACAGGGCGCTTTTGTTGCTGCGCATCAGCACTAATAAAACCTGCTAATAATAAAACCGCTGCAAAACATTTAAAATATCTTAATCGCATATCGATAAGTTATTAATACAAATTGAAAATAATAGGAGGTAGTTTTCTTGTACCACCAGGACCAGTTACATTTATTTCATCTATGGTTACAGAAGTTCCAGGCTTTGTTTTTTCGATTAAATCTCTAACCGGATCAAACGAGGCACCTTTTACCTGGCGGAATTGCAAAACAGGGAAACCAGCACCAGTTAAAACAATTGTATATCCTGTAACATTAAATTTCACTCCTTCAAAAACGAAATTTTCAAGATCTGCACGTACGCCAAACTGTGCTTTAAAATCATTTACTGGCATACGACCTCCTTTGTTAATACCAACTTTTGCAACCGGATCGGGAACATCTTTCACTTTAAATTCAAATGTGCTTGGTTTACCATCTGCAGTCACAGTAACTACTGAGTTTGTTCCTGCTTTTATAGGGTTAACAATATATTTTCCCGGTGCAGTTTTATGAAAGTTTGCATTGCTAATATTTACCTGCACTTTTTCATCACCAACATTACCACCACTAACACTAATCGGATTATCTAATCCAACATAAAAAACTTTTACTGCATCAGCACTTACACTTGCACCAGTTGGTGAGCCAACAGTATAAGGAACATCATAAGATTGTTGTTGTTGTGTTCCAGTAGCCTGATTAAAATAAGAAATAACAATGTGTTTAGTATAACTGCCGGTTCCACCTGCTGTCATTTTATACTCAGCAACACCATTTGCATTTAATGGAACATTTACGCCATCAATTGTAACAACTGGTTTCGATTCTGTGTTGTATGCACCAATGCCAGCCGTAATTGTCATTTCCTGGCCAGGCATTACGTAATTTGAACTTTGACCAACTAAAGGTTGATAAGAATTAAAAACTTCTTTTACTGCACCAACCTGCTGATGACAATAATCAACAACTATTGCTTCACTATTCTTTACATCGTTTTCGAATTTGCTTAAGATAGTCTTTGCAGCTATAGCCGGTGTCATATAAAAATAAGAAGCTGCCCAATCATTTTGATTTGCTTTATTATTTGTTTTTGGAATACTTAAATCAATGGGTAAAGAATATTGGAAATGGCTTCTAATAGAAGTATCAATATCTAACAAAGCGTCTTTGTAAGCTTGCAATTTGCTGCGTAACTCTTTTCCTTCTGTACCAGGGTCAGTCATAACGCGTGTTGCTGCCTCAAGGTCATCTTCTCTATAGCTTGTACTATCGTTTGCTTTGTATCCTGCGGCGTCTGCCACCTTCGATTGCAAACCTTCAATGTAAGCAACCATTTGATTAGCTAAATTCTGCGCTTTTTCAGCTTTTGGTGCCCAGTATGATGCACGATCCCTCGTACTGGCATCATTAAGTTCTGATTTAAATGCATCGAAAATATTCTTATTCTTTTTATCCAATGTACTGCTTGCCGCGGTTAAACTGTTATTTACAGTCTTAAATGCGTTTAATATTTCTGCTGATACATTCAATGCTAACAATGCTGTAAGCACCAAATACATCAGGTTAATCATTTTTTGTCGTGGCTCTTTAGGTAATGCCATAAAATAGATTGTTTAAACCTGGTTTAGTTTTTATAGAAATTGGATTAAAATATTTTTTAAGCTCTGCCACCCTGCATCGCACTGATCATATTACCATAAATCTGGTTTAGTTTTCCAAGATTATTGGCAAGTGCACTTATTTGATCTTTTGCTCTTATTGCATCGCCTGCAGTTGTGTTCATTGCATTAGATGCTTCATTTAATTTACCGTAAAACTGGTTCAACGCTTTTAAATGATTATTGCTTTCCTGTAATTCAAGTTCATAGATGGTATTTAATGAAGAAAGGTTTTTCGTTAAAACCTGGATTTGTTCATGAAATACTTTTGCACCTTCTGAAGCATTATTAAAAGAGCTTGCTGAATTAGCAACATTTGAATAAGCGACTTTAACCGCATCAAGTGCTTTTACTGCTTCATTCGTTTTTTGCGTATAATCGCCGGTAGCTTTAACTACATCACTTATTTCACCCATCTTTTCTACAGTGGTACCAAGCTTTTGAAAACCTGCACTTAACTTACCAAGGTTTGCCGGAGTTATATCTGCTTCTTCCAACATTTTTTCCATTGACTTTAAAGCAGGATTACCCATCTGCGGTTGTGCACCTGAAATCTTAACGGCATGATCATCTACCGCGGGATAAACAAGATATAATGCACCATAAACTAAAAACACTAATGCTTCTGTACCTAAACCTACTTTAAGAAAGAAATCTGCCCATGAAGTATGCAATAATTTTTGTAAAGCGCCCCAGATAACTACTGCTGCTGCTACTGATACAAAGATGTCTACTACTCTGCTTACTTTAGGAGGAATTGCTGCTGCCATTTTTTAAAATTTTAAATTGGTTAATAAAGGATATTGTGTAAAAAAAATTATCGTTTGTATTGTGCCGGAAGATCGATTATACATCTGAAACCGATGTATGATTTTGATGTATCCTGGTATTCATACTGTCTTGTGCTAACTTCTAAATAGTAACCCACATCTTTCCAGCTTCCGCCTCTTATTACTTTACGTTTCATGCGTGGAGGATCTGTATCCAAAGCATTCCATTGGATATCAGGATTCATATCGTGTTGAAAATTATAAGCGCCTTCATAAAATAAAGAGGAAGTCCATTCGGATACATTACCGGCCATATTATATAAGCCATAATCATTCGGCCAATAGCTATCTGCTTTTACTGTATAGAAGCCACCATCTTCCGGATAATTACCTCTGCCTGGCTTAAAGTTGGCAAGTAAGCAACCCTTTTTGTTTCTTAAATAGTAGTTACCCCAAGGAAACATGGACTGTGTACGCCCGCCTCTCGCTGCATATTCCCATTCTGCTTCCGTGGGCAAACGGAAATCACTTTCAGGAGCTCTTTTATTTTTTTCGAGGTAACTATTTAAATAACGGGTACGCCAATGGCAAAATGCTACAGCCTGTTTCCAGTTTACACCAACTACAGGATAGTCTCCATAAGATGGATGCGCAAAATAGCGTTTGGTCATCGGTTCGTTATACGAGTAAGAAAAATCTCTCATCCAGCATAAAGTGTCAGGATAAACCTTGATATTATAACGATAGATAAAGTCTTTTCGTGGTCTGCCTGCATTTTCTCTTTTAGCAGCTTCCTTCAAATCAAATCCCTGCACATTATATTGCAGCATATCAGGGTCAATATCCATTTTGCCGTATAAACGATTATCGGGAGAAAGAATCAGGTCGTTTAATTTTTCCAGTGTATTACGATCAGTATATTTTATTGTTGAAGCCTTTTTCCAATCAATAGCAGTATCACCATCCGGGCTCGTTTTCATATAGCCAAGACGAATAGCTGCAAGAGAATCTCTTACATAATAAACAAACTGCCGGTATTCATTGTTAGTAATTTCTGTAGCATCCATCCAAAAGCCGCTAATAGAAACTTGTTTGTTGCGCGCAGTAAAATTGTAGTTTACATCCTCATCGCTTGGTCCCATATGAAAAGTACCAGGCGGAACAAACACCATTCCATAAGGTTTAGTCATACCACTCCTCATTCCCGGAGCCACGCCACGTAACTGACCATCGCCGACAACGCTTTTTGATTTGCCGCTTTTGTTGCATGCAGTTGCGCCAGCCAAAAGGGCAATTAGCAGCACTATTACTAAGCTTTGGTTATTCATTTTATATTTCTGTTTCAAGAAAAATTTTTTAATGTGGTCTGAATCTTTGGCGGGCTTAATAATTGTTTTCAAAATCAGACATTTATCTTAGCACGCCTAAGAGTTTTATGAACGCTTATTTTTTTTAATTATTTTATTGCAATGGATTTTTTGTGAAAAATGTTTTGGTCAATCTGCTTTTTAAAGTTCTCGATGTTTTCCACGGGATTTAAGCAACTATAATCTTCGCACAAATATATATAAGTTCCTGAAGAAAAATTTTTCCCACGTAATAAAGGCCAATAATCATTCTCTTTGTCTGAAGATTGTACAATTTTATTAGGAATATATTCTTTCAAAAGGCTTTTTAATATCCGTAAATGATCTTTTCCTGCAATTACAATTTCTTTTAATCCCTTTATCAAAGTTTGCAGGTTTAGCATCCAGTAACCAAAAGATACAGGATGTTTCGAAAGAAAGTTATTAAGTGCTTTTAATAAATGCTCAGTTCTTAATTTCCATTCCGGAATATCAAAAAATAAAGATAGTGTATGCAAGTTTTCAGCCATCATCGCATTTCCTGATGGAGTTGCTGCATCATATATTTCCTTTTTTCTTAAAATAACATCTGTTTGTTGGGCTGATGTAAAATAAAAAAATACCTGCTCCTCATCACTAAAATCATTAATTACTTTTTCAGTAAGTGTTTTAGCCTTTATGAGATATTGATCGTTCGATACAACCTCGCTTAATAGAATATAAGCCTGAATCAGCGCTGCATAATCATCTAAAAATGCAGATTGATTTTGTAAATTTTTATTCCAGCTATGATTGTAATCTCCATTCTTACCCTGCAAATTCTTTTCAATAAACCGAATATTACTTTTCGCCATGTTTAGAAACTCTTCATTACCAAAGGCTGCATAAGCCTTGCACAAACTTTTTATCATTAAAGCATTCCAGCATAAAATAATTTTAGTATCTAATAAAGGCTTAATGCGCTTTTGCCCTTCTTTCAACAATATTTGTTTCGATTTGTGTATCAAACTATATAACTCATTTTTACTTAAGTTCAATTTCGTTGCAATTGTTTGTAAACTTTCGGTCATCCATAAAATATTAGTATGCTCCCAATTTCCATCATCACTAACATTATAAGCTGCACAGAAAGTTTTACTGTCATCACCTAGCAGATCATCAATTTCTTTTTTGCTCCACGTATAATATTTTCCTTCTACGCCTTCGCTGTCTGCATCCAAAGCACTATAAAATCCGCCTTCGGCTGAAGTCATTTCACTTTTTATAAATTGAATTGTTTCGTTCACCACATCAGCATATTCTTTTTTTTGTGTGATCTGAAATGCTTCTGTGTAAACATCAATCAGCAATGCATTATCGTATAGCATTTTTTCAAAATGAGGAATTTGCCATCGCCGATCCGTGCTATATCGTGCGAAGCCTCCTCCTATTTGATCATAGATTCCACCTTGCATCATTTTATCAAGACTTAATTCTGCTTGTATTAAAGCAGTTTCGTTTCCCGTAAAATGAAAATGTCTCATGAGATATAAGTTTGATAATGTTTGCGGAAATTTAGGTGCACTTCCAAAACCTCCCCATTCTTTGTCTGCGGTCTTTAATAAATTTTCAGCTATTTCATTTAATAGTTCATTATCCCAATGATGATGTTGCTCAATATTTATAGTGCCAAAATTATTTGTGCTTAAAAGATACTGTGTTAAACTTTCGGCTTGCTCTTCCAATTCATTTTTTTTGGTTTGATAAGCATTTACAATGGCATGCAATACCTGTTTCCAACTGCTGCGGTTAAATGCAGGAACCGGCGGAAAATATGTTCCTCCATAAAATGGTTTCAGGCTTGGTGTGAGAAAAACATTTAACGGCCAACCACCGCTACCTGTAATTGCCTGCACTGCATCCATGTAAATATGATCAAGATCCGGTCGCTCTTCTCTATCAATTTTAATATTGATGAAATTGTTATTCATTAAATCCGCGGTTTCAACATCTTCAAAACTTTCATGCTCCATTACGTGGCACCAGTGGCAGGCGGAATAACCAATGCTAACAAGAATAGGTTTATCTTCTTGTTTTGCTTTTTGCAAAGCTTCTTCGCACCACGCATACCAATTAACCGGATTATGTGCATGCTGTAACAGGTAAGGGCTGGTTTCATTTATCAGGTGATTCGTAAAATTTTTTTCTGCATTCATTGTTTACAAGGTAAAGCATAAATAAAAAAGTCCCGCTGTTTATGCGGGACTTTATCAAATTAAATTATAATTATTTCTTTTTATTGATAGCAGAAAAATAATTGTCAAGCGCGGCAACCATACTTGGCGAATGTGGTGCAGGCACTTTAATATTTACAGTTAATCCTGCATCTTCTCCGGCTTTAACTGTATTGTTTCCAAACGCGCCAATAAGTGTTCCGTTCTGATTAAATTTTGGATAATTATCAAATAAACTACGTATACCACTCGGTGTAAAAAAGCAAATCACATCAAAGCATTTGTTCTCCATCACTACCTTTACATCATTACTTACTGAGCGATACATAAATGCTAACTGGTACTCGCAATCATTATTTTTCAACCAGTTTACAATCTCATTATCTTGTTGGTTTTCACTGCACACATATAAAAACTTCTCGTTGTCTTTATGTTTGTTAATTACATCAAACATGCTTTTGTTTGTTCCATCAGCACCATAAAAAACTTTACGTTTTCTATATAAAATAAATTTTTGCAGATATAACGCAACAGCTTCTGTGATGCAGAAATATTTATTATCCTGACTTATTGAAACTTTCATCTCTTCACACATTCTGAAAAAATGATCAATTGCATTACGGCTTGTAAATATTATTGCTGAAAAATTGATGATATCAATTTTTTGTTTCCTGAATTCTTTGGCAGCAATAGGTTCAAGCCGGATGAATGGGAAAAAAGTAAGCTGGATATTGTATTTGCGTTCTAACTCAAAATAGGGCGATTTTTCACTTTCAGGTTTCGGCTGGGTGATTAGAATCTGAGGGATTTTTCCGGAAGATTTTTTTACCCCGTTGTTTACCATGCGTTATACGATCTTGTAAATTATGTATGGGCTGTCTTTATAAATAATACTTTATAAATAATCAGCAAAGGCATTATTTCTATTGCACAAAGGTAAATAAAAAAGTGAAATGCAGTGAGGTTAAGGTTTTTGCGAATTCTTGCAAGTGAAATCAGATATCGCAATGAAAGTAACAAACCTGCAACGCAAAGCGCAACTGTAATTGCAATTTTTTTTGTTTCATCATTTGTATATGCAATCACAAATAAAATGGGTATAAATAAAACGCCCATTAATTTATTAATCAGAAAAACAATAAACCTGTAATCTGCTGCAGCGTCAGGCGCATTAAAAACCCAGCCTGCAAAGTAAATTACGCAATATTTTACGAGATAAACAATTCCAAGCATAGTGGTTGCATAAACAAACAGTTGCCAAAACGGAATGGTTGTCCATTTATAAAATTGTGCAGACAAAGTGATAAACACACCACCCGAAAGAATGAAAAGAACATTCAGCATAAATGCCGGAAAAAAATTTTGCGCCATTTGCTCTCTTGTTTGCGTTTGCCTGAAAGTTGCCTGGAACGAAAGAGAAAAAATACTGTTGAAATATTTCGGAAAGGATTTTTTTATCAGTGCTAAAAAAAATATGATAAATACAAGCACATAAAAAATAAGATCGGTGTTGGATGTATCTCTTACAGAACCAGCCATGCCTTGCTGAACAACCGTTTTTTTAATTTTTGCATTTGCTTTTTTAATACTGTCGCTTCTAATG
>DASZUY010000034.1:0-10369 GCA_035547495.1 Parafilimonas sp.
TCTCGCTGAAATGATAAGACAAGATAAGGTGCAGATTATTACATGCACCGGCGCCAATCTTGAAGAAGATGTAATGAATTTGGTTGCACACAATAGTTATAAGCGTGTTCCCAATTATCGCGATCTAACGCCGCAGGAAGAATGGGATTTGTTGGAAAATCATTATAACCGCGTAACGGATACTTGCATTCCTGAAGAAGAAGCATTTCGCCGCTTGCAAAAACACTTGGTAAAGCAATGGAAAGATGCTGAAGCAAAAGGGGAAAGATATTTTCCGCATGAATTTTTATACAAAACGGTTTTAAGCGGCGACCTTGAACAATATTATGAGATTGATAAAAAAGACAGTTGGATAATTGCTGCTGCTGAAAAAAATATTCCGATTGTAGTTCCTGGTTGGGAAGACAGTACAACCGGAAATATTTTTGCGAGCTATGTTATAAAAAATGAATTGAAAGCAAGCACTGTAAAAAGTGGAATTGAATACATGGTTTGGCTGGCAGATTGGTACAGGAAAAATTCTTCGGGAAAAGGTGTTGGCTTCTTTCAAATTGGTGGTGGCATTGCAGGCGATTTTCCCATTTGCGTTGTGCCGATGATGTACCAGGATTTGGAATGGCATGACGTTCCGTTCTGGAGTTATTTCTGCCAGATAAGCGATTCAACAACATCGTATGGTTCTTATTCAGGCGCCGTGCCAAATGAAAAAATTACCTGGGGCAAACTGGATATTCACACGCCAAAATATATCATCGAAAGTGATGCAACGATTGTTGCTCCTTTAGTATTTGCATGGTTGCTTGGCTGGTAATTGAACAAGACCTGTTAGGTTTACAAAATCTGACAGGTTTTTAAATACTGCATGCTTATGAACATTGAAGAATTATTTTTAGAAGCCGAAGCCGATATTAAAAAAAGCGCCCACGTTGATGCTTTGCGCAAGTTTGAAACTATCTTGTATGATGAACCCGATCATGCACCAACACATAATTCTTTAGGCTGGTTATACAAAACGCAATTTGATGATTATAAGAAAGCGGAAATGCATTTTAGAGCAGCAATAAAAAGCGATGCAAATTATCCGCATCCATATTTTCATTATGCTATGTTGCTTACAGATATGGAGCGCTTTGATGATCTGAAAAAACATTTGGAACGTTGTCTCACTGTTCCAACTATAGAAAAATCCTGGGTATATTACCGTTATGGTTTGGCTGAAGAATTAAATATGCAGTTTGATGCAGCGATAAAATATTTTGAACGTGCTATTCTTGTCTCATTGCACGATGAAAAAATAAAAGAATACAGAACAGATATTGAACGCTGCACCAAAAAAATTGAAATGGCGCATGACCATAAGGAATGGATTGAAAGCAGGAAAACAAAACAATAACTAATGCTGCAATTTTTTCATCAGCATGTCTTTACGGCTTCTTGAAACATCTATGTTTGAGCCATCGCTCATAATTAAATAACCACCGTCTCCTTTAATATATTTTTCTATTTCATTAAGATTAATAAGATAAGAATGATGCACTCTTAAAAAAGAATAATCTTCCAGCATTTCTTCTATTTCTTTTAAAGTGCGTGATGCAGTTATTTTCTGTTTGTTTTTTAAATGCAATGTGGTGTAATTACTGTCAGATGAACAACTGATAATATGTTCAACAAACAACATTTGCAAACCTTCCATAGTTGGTATGGCAATTTTATTTACAGGTATTGTTGGGTGATTTAATTTTTGCAGTAGAATTTCTATCTGTTGTGGCAATTGTTGTTTTGAATTATGCATTGCTTTTTGCACAGCCAGCTGCAATTCTTCACGATCAACAGGCTTTAATAAATAGTCCAATGCACTAAATTTTATTGCTTTAATAGCATATTGATCATAACTGGTTGTAAAGATTAAAGAAAAATTTATTGTTGCTAATTGCTGTAACATTTCAAAACCATTCATACCGGGCATTTCAATATCTAAAAAAAGTAAAGTGGGTGTTTGTTCTTTTATTGCTTTTAATGCATCAGCGCCTGAATAACATATGTCTAGTAATTTTACTTCCGGGCAGTAACGCTCCAGTAAAGTTGCAAGGCTCTCGCAACTGTAAGGCTCATCATCAACTATGATTGCGGTTATCATGCTTACAATATTATCGTGAAACGTCAGACGTCAAACGTGAAAAATATGCAGAAAGCAAGATATTTATGTCTAACATTTCACTTCTCACTTTTTATGCTTCCATCATTTCCTTATAAAATATTTTTAAATGCACACGCGTGCCAGTTGCATTTCCATTTTCATCTGTTAGGTCTTCTATCGTAAAAAAAGTTTCTTGATTTGATTTATTATTTAATAAACTCAAACGTTCGGTTGTAATTTTTAACCCCATTGATTTTTGTTTTTCTGCTGACTTACTCTTCAGTAACTCAGCTTGCTCTCTTCCAACACCATTATCAGTAATAATGCAGCTTAAAATTTTTTCTTCTGTGCTAAAATCAAAATTTAAAAAACCCTTTTCCTGTTTGTGCATTAAGCCATGCCAGATAGCATTTTCTGCAAAAGGCTGAAGTAACAATGGGGGAATATAAATATTACTAACATCAACTGAATTATTGTAAGTAAAACTATAATCAAAAGAATTTTTAAAACGTAATCTTTCCATTTCTAAATATAATCGCAATGTTTCCAATTCATCTTCCAAAGAAATAAATGATTGCTTTGAATTGTTTAACACCATTCTTATCAATCTTGAAAATTTAGTGAGGTAGTCAGAAGCTTCTTCTGTTTTATGTTTTAAAATGAACCGGTTGATTGAACTCAAACAATTAAAAATAAAATGGGGGTTCATTTGAGAACGCAAGGTTTCCATTTCCAGTTGCGAAGCTTTTTCTCTAAGCTCAGCCAGTTGCTTTTCATTCTCTGACCGCAACAGCCGGCTTTTGAATTGTTGATGCAGACGCAAACGTATCAAAGAATAAAAAAGTAACACTATGCAAACTGTAGCAGCAATTCTAAACCACCATGTGTTCCAAAATGCTGGCGTGATATTTATGAATAAAACTTTTTCGGGTCCGTTAAATTCATTTGAAGTATTTGACGCCTGCATTATCAACTTATAATTTCCCGGCTCCAACCCATCATAACGAATGGTATAATAGTATGGCGCATATTGCCAGTTCTCATTTACACTGCGTCCTTCAAGCCTATAACGAAGAATGCTTTTTCCCTTTGAATAAAAATCTATAATACCAGTTTCTATTTGAATTTTTGTCTGATAATACTTCAGGGATAGCGTATCAATATTATTTATAGTTGCATTTAGTTTAAACGGCTTTTGATTTATGCTTAGTGAGTTTAAATAAACGCTTGAAGATGTATGACTGAAATTACGGGGAGTGATTTTATTAAATCCTATGCCAAACGTGCCACCGCAGTAATAGATGTTACCATTTGCATCTTTTGTTGAATAAGGCAGTAAATCAAAAGTTTGTTTTTCAAAACCGTCAAGTTCAGACATGGTTTTAATTTCACCCGTTGTTATATTTAATTCTTGTATTGATCTGTCTGTGTGAAACCAAATATTCTCATTATTATCGTTAATTAAACCAGTAACCGGCAAATTAGGTAAACCGTTTTCTGCTGAATAAGTTCGAATAACGTAAAAGTTGCTATCAAGGTGAAATAATCTGCTATCGCCAGCTACCCAATAGGTATTATTTATGTAAGCTATGGAAGTCCAGCCAATACTATCTATCCGCGTATAAACACGCATCCATTTTCCGTTCTTTTTTTCATAAGTTTGATTATGTTCTCCATCTGTATTTCCCTGTAAAAACAAAAAATGATTTGCAACGGCAACTGAATTGATTAAATAATACGGATCACTTACAGAAAGTATTTCCTGAGCGGTGTCACTATTAAGATCTAAAACAGAAATATGGTTTCCAAAAAAAAATATGTTATTACCATCAAATACAGGTGAGCCTACAAGAGGCACCACTTGGTTGTTTAAGTTTCTAACAAGGATACGTGTACATTTTTTTGTGGTCATGTCTTCTTTAAAAAAATCTCTTGGCCAATAATCCCAGCATGAATATAACCACGCTTTTTGCCGAATAGAATCAATCGCAATTGGGCCAATTACACCATCATTTGTTTTCAAACCATGCAGATCTTTTTGCTGCAGTAATTGAAAATTACCGGTTTTTGTATCTAAAATGTTGATGCCCCCTGCTGTGCCTAACCATACCTTACCTTTGCCCGCGTCGGCAGCAGTAATTACCCTGTCGCTGCTTAACAAACCCTTACCGGGTTTCGAAATGTAGTGTTTAATAATTGGAGCATATGGAATTAGCGCATACAACCCGGTTTTTAGCCAACTGCCTGACCATATGATACCGTCACGATCGCAATAAAGACAAGCATTGGCGAAAGAAGCGCTGTATTGCATGACTGAGTCTGCAGGGAAAGGAAAACTCACCGACTCATCACCCGGATTGTAAATAATAATTCCTTTTGGATCAGTTGCAAACCATATGCGATCTTGTTTATCAATTGTAATACCAACAAAACGATCATAATTTATTAAATGTTCATACTTACTTAAAGCATTAATATGGTGAAATTGTTTATCAATTAAAGTGAACTGAAGTAATCCTTGTGTGCTGTTAATCCAAATACATTTTCTTTTGGCATCGTAGCACGAGGCCTCAGCAAAACCCTGGGAATCCTTTTTTCGATGATATTGAAACGGGAAAAATAAATTTTGCTTTGCTGAAAGATTTATTTGTAATAACCCGGGGGTTGCTTCCGGGTTTTCAGCCAGGCACCATATGCTATTAGAATTGTAATCAAAAATGCAATAGTTATCGGCCAGACCTATTAATTTCCCTTTGTACTCATCCAGGTTGGCAAGCGTTCGCTTTGCTGTTGAGTGAATGTTATATGCAGTAATTATTGAGTCACCTTCTAAACATAAAACATCAGTCTTCGTTGCCCAAAATGGAATGATGTAATGATCATCATTTCTAATGGTTGTATCAGGAAAAAAGTTTGTAAAATCTTCTTCATTTATATTGTATCGTGAAATCCCTTTATAGGAGCCTATCCAAATGTTGTGTAAGCTATCTTCTACCAGCATATCAACATTATTGGCAATAAGCGATTTACTGTTGTTGCGTTCATGTAAATAAATTTTAAACGAGTTGCCGTCGAATCTATTTAAGCCATATCGTGTGCCAATCCATAAAAAGCCATTCACATCTTTTATCATACTGTATATTTCGCCTTCAGACAAACCATCGTCTACTCCCCAATGTATGGCACGATAGGCATCATTTTGATTTTGCGCCAATGCATGCATAATAGCGCATGTAAAAAAAATTGTTGTAAAATATTTCTGCATGAATAATTGAGAAGCGTATTAAAGCTACTGTGATTTTGCTTTCTCCTCTAAAATTATTTAGCCGTTTACAGTTATTGGTGATGATTAAAAGATTTCACTGAGCAACCCGTTAAACGGCTTACGGCAAATACACATTTATATGTTACTTTTTAATGTGAATTAATCAGTCATTTCTGCAAATTATCATTTAACAGTGTTGATTAATCATTACTGCTTTCTTTCAGGCGAACCGTAAAATAAATTCATTGCAGTTTATAATTTTTTTTATCAATAATCCAAAACAAAATGTATGAAAACTTTACTCATCAAAAAATTAATCGTTGCTCTTGCTGCAACTGTTTTATGTGTTACTATTTTAAAAGCGCAAATACCAAATGCGCGTTCAAAAATTATGGATTATAAATTTAAAAACACTCTCTTGCATAGAATGCAAGAGAATCAAAACTTAGCAGGCTCAACTCAAAAGTTTAAAATAAAAATCAATCCTTATTGGGAGCATGTAAATTCGCCTCAACCCCAAAACACTTATGAGGTACAGGTTAAGGTACCTTGCTCTAATGCTGTTTGGGCAAAAGTTGGTGATACAACCGGATTTGATACAAAACATTTTTTGCGTACAGCAGATGGAGGCAGAACATGGCGGTACGATACTATACCATCACCTTTTGGATATGTAATTGCATCTATTGCGCCAGTTGATGGCAACATTTGCTATGCTGCCATGTACAACCAGGCTGTTGGTTTTGGCGGTGGCATTTTTAAAACTACTGACGGCGGTGCTACCTGGAAGCAACTTGCAACGGGCAAAATTTTTAATTCAACATCCTTTCCGGATTTTGTTTATTTCTTTGATGTGAAACATGGTCTTGCTGTAGGCGACGGTAACGGACCCGGCACACCTTATATGGAAATTTATACAACGGATGACGCGGGTGCAACATGGGTGCGGGTACCAAGAGAAAATATTCCTGCAGTAGCGGCTGGTACGCCGTATGGTTTAATAGCTAATTACACAGTGTTTGAAAACAGGATATGGTTTCGCGGATATGATAGCGCATTTAATAATTATACATATCGGTCTGATGATTTAGGACATCACTGGGAATTGTTTACATCCTCCAGTTTTTATCCGGCGTTAGCGTTCACTGATAAGCTGAATGGTATAGCATCCGGCTATGATAGTACTGGCAACCTGTTAATTTCTGCCTCACATAATGGTGGGAAAACTTTTGAACCGATAAATTATACAGGCGTTGCAGGTGTTGGATTTGGATTTTTCAAAGCAATACCATTCACACATACAATTATATCTTCTTTTAATTGTTGCAGTGCTGTTGGTGGTGGCACTTCTTACAGCAATGATAATGGTGTTACATGGCATCTTATTGATTCAAATGTTGAGCACACTGATGTAGATTTTCTTAATCCTTTTGTTGGCTGGACGGGTAAGATATATGACCCAACTAACCCGACAGACTCGACGGGTGGCATGTTTAAATGGAAACTACATTTCTCTTTAGATAATAATGCTATCGCAGCAAATGATGCAAACGCGTCATCAGATAATGCAATCGCTGTAACAAAAAATAATACAACAAGCTTATTAGTTTATCCAAATCCTGTTTCTAATTCAGCAACTGTATCATTCAATCTTCAGCAAACGCAAAAAGTTGCTGTTACTATTTATGATATGAACGGAAAGTTGATAAGAACATTGGCTGATGCGCAAATGCTTCCAGGCACTCATCAATTAACATGGAATGCAAGAAGTGAAAATGTTATCGCAGGAACTTATTTAATAAAACTGCAGGCAGGTGCCTTTATTGAAACAAAAAAGATTTCTGTTGTTCGTTAATCTAAGAATAATAAAGAGAAGAGAGCTGTTTCTACAGTTCTCTTTTTTACTAATGGTTCATTTTAAATAAGAATAATATTCAGGTTGTAACAAACACAGGAATCAATATTTAGTTGGTTGATGGGAGAGAGAGGGTTTGTTGCACTTGACACAAAGATTTATGATATTATACGAAAAAAAATTCATGATTGAATGTATGAAGTACTGTTATGGATTTTGAATAGTTGTTACAGCAATACAACTTTAAAATGCAATGCAAATTGCAGAAGGCGCTGAAGCATTGCATGAAAAACTGGAAGCGACATTTGAACAGAAAATGAAACAATTGGTCAATAACGAAGTATTTGAAAAGTGGAACATTTAGGGTCAAATTATGGCGTTGCGTTTAATCATGCTGACTTCGATCAACCCAGGCTTGCGTATCCTGACTAGGTAAGGTCTTAAAAGCCTGTTTAGCGAAATGGCACAAAAGCTCAGTGCAGGATAGTGGATGGTAACTGGTAGTTAAAGCCATACCTGAAGGCTACCAAAGCCGTATTAACTGCGTGCTTTGCCAAAATGGGAATAATCTAATGGATTTGACGGAGAATCGAGATTTTTCGTTTCAAATATATCCTTAATGCCTCCGCAGTTTCACCTTCTTTCAATAATAGTATGGCGATGCTTTTTAGCTTGCAAAATAATGGATAACTTCTTTCGTTTGCGGGGAGGCTTCTGTAAATTTCTCCTGCCAGGCGGTTCCCCAGAGCAAATCGTTCAGCGCTTTTTCGGCTTCTTGCAAAACAGGCTTTCGTTTTAAACTGTTTACCGTTAATACTGCTTTTCATACGCACATAACCTTGGTCATACATCTTGTAAAATACAAGATTACAAACCGTTCCGGTAAAAATAGTATCACCAATTTGCTTTGCCATCTTAACTTTAAAGCTACAAAATTTATTAATTTTATTTAGCGGTATTTGGGATTGCATGAAATAAATAATTGCCGCTATCTAAACTGTATTTCCTTTACAGGTCTTATTGCCTAAACCAATCACAAGACCTAAAAAAATCCAACACTTGCAATAATGGTTGAGTGGCTTTCTGGCATACGGGCAAACAAATACAGGTTATAATCGGGTAACCAGTGCATTAATGAGCCGTGCTTTAACCGGCGTTTATCAAATCTTCAACTTAACTATGAACAGGTGCTGATATCAAGGGGTAAATTACCCCGTGCGGTTAATGCAACTGTAACATTGGGTGCAAATAAGGATGGTGGTGTGAAAACATTACAACTGTTTTATCGCAATAAAATTTCAAATAAATTCTATCAATCTTAATGCTGTAATTTTTTTATCAGCATTTCTTTACGGCTGCGTGATACATTTACGGTAGTACCATCATTCATAATTAAATAACCTCCTTCACCTCTTATATACTTATCTACTTCATTTAAATTAACTAAGTAAGAATGATGTACCCTTACAAATGAAGAAAAACGTTCAAATTGCTCTTCCATTTCTTTTAGGGTTCTGCAGGCAATAATTTTCGTTTTATTCTTCAAATAAACATAAGTGTAATTATTTTCCGCTTCACAGCGCATCAACTGGTCGGCAGGAATTAATTGAAAACCTTCTGCTGTAGGAATAGCAATTTTATTAAAGCCGGTATCCGTATGTTTTATTTGATTCATCAGCATTTGAAACTGTTCTTGTACAGGCAAAGTTTTTTGCGTGTCTACCTTTTGTACGGCAGCAATCAATTCTTTTGCATCAATGGGTTTTAATAAATAATCCAGTGCGCTAAACCGTATGGCTTTAATGGCATATTGATCATAGCTGGTGGTGAATATTACAGCAAACGGAATTTGATTGAAGTGTTCTAAAAATTCAAAGCCATTCATAATTGGCATTTCAATATCAAGAAATACTAAATGGGGTTGCGTTTTTGCAATGGCTTCAATACCTTGTTTTGCTGACATGCATTGTGTCAGCACTTCAACCTGCGGACAATGATCACTTAACAGCATAGTTAGCGTGTCAAGGCAATGCACTTCATCATCAATAATGATTGCTTTAATCATATATAACAGGTAATTTAATTACTACTTCTGTACCGGCACCGCTGCCATCGGCATTTACCAGATCGTGAATTGTTATTGATGTCTTTGCGGTTTCATCCCTTTGCATAATTGCAATCCTGCTTTCTGTAATTTGCAAACCCATAGATTTATGTTTTGTTGCCGATTTGCTGGCAAACATTGCTGCTTGTTTCCTTCCAATTCCATCATCCGTTATTTTGAATAACAATTGATTATTTTCTTCAGATACTTCAATATCCAAATGCCCTTTTTCTTCTTTGTGCATCAGTCCATGCCAGATGGCATTTTCTGTATAAGGCTGTAAAATGAGTGGCGGAACCTGTAAAGCGGAAACATCCAAATTTTCAGGAACAGAAATTTTATAATCGAAATGATAATTAAACCGTAATGCTTCAAGATCAAGATATAAGTTTAACGATTCTAATTCGCTGTCTAATGGTATTAATGCAGATTGCGAGTTTTGTAATATTAACCGAATAAGCTTTGAAAATTTAGTGATGTATGCTGAAGCTTGTTTTCTTTCGTTTTGAAGAATAAAGCGGTTGATTGAATTGAGTGAGTTGAAAATAAAATGCGGGTTCATCTGAGAACGCAGTGCCTGCATTTCAAGTTCTACTGTTTTGTTTTGTAAGGCAGATTGTTTTTGCTCGTTCTCTAATTTTTCATTTTTTCTTTTTAATACAATTGTTCTTAGAATAACTGAACCAAGTATCGTTATAACTAATATACCTGATATTAAAAGATTTTTTTGCAAGGATTCATTTTTCAGTTGCTGTTGACTAATTTGATTGTCTTTTTTGAGCAGATCTATTTGAGATTGTTTTTGCTCATCATTAAATTTCATTTGGGTTACTGCGAGATTCCTGGTAAGTTCATCTTGTACAATTGAATCATTCATGATGTCGTATTGCAAACGGTATTTATAAGCACTATCTGTATTTTTTTTCTCATCGTAAATTTTCCACTGTAACCAATTACCATCTCTAATATATTGCCTCGAATGTGTTGCATTAGCAGTGGCAAGTAATT
>DASZUY010000035.1:0-13466 GCA_035547495.1 Parafilimonas sp.
TTCGCCGCGATTTAAAACCCCGGATATTAAGCGCATCAGCAAACATCTGAAACAAAAAGAAGGAGAATTTATTGAAAATTATTTGCGTTTGGATAATGAAGGTGATTATGTGGTGAAATCAACGCCATGCCCATTTCTTGGCGCAGATAATTATTGTAGCATTTATGATGTTCGTCCATCAGATTGCGAACGTTTTCCCTATACAAATGAAGACGTGTTCATCAAACGTCAACACATCACTTTAAAAAATGCAGCGTTTTGCCCTATCGTTGATTTTGTTTTAGATAAACTCACACAACTTTAGATATCTTAATCCTTTCTATTTGTCAAAAATTGCTCATTTGTACCAAAAACCACTTAATCAACACATAAATAGTTTTTACTGAATTGTGCTTTTTATTTTTCATAAATGAAAAATTTTTTTCTGGGAGTTGCTGTTTTATTTTTTTCGGAATGCATGTCTGCGCAAACAGGTTCGCTTAAAATTATAATCGGCAACAACGATAAGCCTATAAATAATGCATCTGTTTTTTTGCTGAATGCAAAAGACTCGCAGATCATTAAAATACAGGTTTCTGATACAACAGGAGTTGCGTTATTCTCAAATATTTCAGAAGGGAGTTATCTCATAAAGGCGAACCATATTGGTTATAAAGATTTCATTTCATCAAAAAAAATTACTGTTCAAAATGAAACAGTATCATTAAATATACAAATGGATTCTCTCGCCAATCAACTCGAAGATGTTACCGTACAATCGCACAAACAATTCATTCAACTCGGTACAAACAAAACGGTGATCAATATGGATGCGAGTCTTACCAACATCGGAACATCTGTATTAGAAACATTGGAAAAATTACCGGGTGTAACAGTTGATCGCAACGGCACAATCTCTTTAAAAAATAAAGCAGGTGTAATGATTTTGATTGATGGAAAGCAAACTTATTTATCGGGAAGCGATTTGATTGCTTATTTAAACGCATTGAGTTCAGACCAGGTAAGCACAATAGAAATCGAAGAACATCCTTCATCAAAATATGAGGCGCAGGGCAATGCAGGGGTAATTAATATCAAAACAAAAAAATCAAATAAGCAAGGTGTGTTCGGAAGTTTCTCGCCTTCGTTTGCACAGGGAAAATATCCGAAGCAGAACAACAGTTTTATTTTTAACTGGCACCAGGGCGCAATCAATTTTTTCCTTAATTACAATTTGAACTTTTCAACGAGTTATACAACATTATATGCTTACCGAAAATATTTGGCAGATGATAATGCAACCATCAAATCCATTTTAGTGCAGGATTTTTTTGATAAAACAAGCGGTCATTCGCAATCATTAAAAACAGGTGTTGATTATACAATTAATCCAACTACAACAGTTGGTGTTTCTTTCAATGGCATTTTTGTGAACAGACCAACGTACGGCAATAGTTATGCAAAATGGCAGAACGCACAAGGCATTGAAGATTCATCCAGCACAACGGCATTAGGCTATTTTATCAACTTTAGAAATGTTGGAATATCCGCAAATCTTCATAAGGATTTTTCAAAGAAAACTTCGCTTGATATTGATGGCGATGCGATAGGTTATCATATTCACAACACATCTACTTTTGAAAATACGGATCCTTCAACAAACATAACAGAAACATATCTTGGCGATATGCCAACAAAGCTGAATATTATTTCAGGCAAAGCTGATTTCACGCACAAAATAAATGACAACAGCAGTTGGGAAGCAGGTTGGAAATCATCACACACCAGCACAAATAATTTGGAAGAATATAATTTTAATGACGGCTTAGGTTCAGGCTTTAAAGAAGACCTTGCAAAGTCGAATGATTTTTTATATGATGAAACAAATCATGCTGTGTATGCTGATGCAAAAACAGGAAACAGCAAATGGTCTTTAGACGCAGGTTTGCGATACGAGTTTACAAGTTATAAAGGTCATCAATTAGGCAATGCATTAATTCCTGATACAACATTCAGTAAAAAATATAACAGCCTTTTTCCAAATGTTAGTGTGAGTTATACATTAGATTCATCAAACGAATTTTCTTTAACGGTTGACAGAAGAATTGATCGTCCGGCGTTTCAAAAATTAAATCCGTTTACATTCATCATAAACAAGTACACGTATCAAACAGGCAATCCCGGGTTTTTACCAGCGTTCACATGGTCGGCAAGTCTTTCACATAATTACAAAGGCATTTTAATTTCAGAAATTTCATTCAGTAAAGTGTCCAATTATTTCTCGCAATTATTTTATTCAGATAAAAAGAGCGGTCTTGTAATTTATACTGAAGGAAATATTGGTTCGCAAACTGATATTGGTCTTTCGCTTAGCCTTCAATTGAGTCCTTTGAAATGGTGGAGTTTTACATCAGGCATCGCTGTGGATGATAAAACAATTAAAGGTGATGTGATAACCTATATTCATTCGCACATTACAGAAGCGACGTTCAACATGAACAATCAATTGCACTTTAAAAAGAATTGGTCGGCAGAAATTTCTGGTTCATACACTTCAAAAAGTCAGAACGATATACAGGAAGTTTTAGATCCATTTGGTCAATTAGCTGCATCTGTTTCAAAACTTGTTTGGAAAAACAAACTGAATATCAAAGTAGGTATGCGCGATATTTTTCATACACAATGGATGGAAGGACTTACACAATTTCAATTCTCGAATGAATATTTTAAAGAAACGTACGACACAAGAGTGATTGGCATTGCATTGACTTACAAGTTTGGAAAAACGTTCAAAACAAATCATCGTACAGACCGCGCAGCCGAAGAAGAAATTGAAAGAGCCGGCGGTTAGCATTTATCCATTAAAAAATCCGCTCATATAAATTGAATGTAGCAAGTCGCATTTTTTCCTTCAATTAGAGTATGGCTGAAGAAACATTTGCGCGGCAGGCAAGCATTTTGAATGATGTTACAAAAGATTCTCTCGATCTTGAGCGTTGCAATAACCAGGTGTTCGTTTCAAAATTAAATTACCTCGAACCGTTTTCTTATACTTCACTGTTTTCAATCAAGTATGTCTTCTATGGCGTTGAAAAATATCGCGTGAATGGCGTGAACAATGAATTAAAAAATGGCGATTGTTTAATTGTAAATAATGAAAGCGAAGTGTTATCAGAATGCGGAACTGGAAATAAAGATGAAGTGAATTATGGCATGTCGAGTTTTTTAACACCATCAATAATTGCAGAAGTATTGGAAGCAACAAAAGTTTGGAGAAAAGATATGCTGAATGCAAATGAAAATTATTACAAATCTTTTTTGTTTTATGATGGAGTGATTAAAAACAATGCGCTAACCAATTATTTAAAACAGCAGTTTATATTTTTCAGCACATCTGCAAAAGCCAATGATCTTGACGAAAGTTTTTATTATCAACTCAGCGAACATGTGCTGCATTTTCAACATGGTATTTTTAAAAAATTGTGTGGTATTGATAAAATAAAATATTCAACACGGCAGGAAATTTTAAAACGTGTTTTAAAGGCAAAAGAAATTATTGATGCGAATTATTATTGCAATCTCGATTTAAATTTTCTTGCAAAAGAATCATGTCTTTCAAAATATTTTTTAATAAAAAGTTTTAAGCAAGTGTTTAATGTTACGCCGCATCAATATCAACTGCGATTAAAAATAAATAAGGCTAAAGAATTATTAAAGCACGAAAAAAATTACACTGTATCAGAAGTAGCTGCATCGCTTAATTACCCGGATATCTATACTTTCAGTAAACAGTTCCGAAATATTTTGCAATGCTCACCAACTGAGTTTAAAAGAAGAGCTTAGTTTATTTTTTATATATGGACTTTTAAAACCCAACTTCTTCAATCCATTTTGTATATCCGGAATATTCATAAATAATTTCCATATCAAACCGCTGCGATAATTTTCAATCATCGTAACAATCGGGCCTTCATCAATTGCGAGATGTGTTTTTGAATGCCAGTCATGCTCAATGCTGAAGCCATCATCGAAGCCATAAGGTCCCCAAATTTTATCACCAAGGTTATAATAAAAATAACGCAGCGCTTCCATGCTTTCTTTGGGTGTGTATGGCATTGAAGAAAGAGCTGCAGTTGGCTGAATAACACCGCGATCATTTTCAGGACTGTGCGCTAAATAACCTTTGTAGCTATCACCTGCAGTTAAGCCCCAACATTGCGCAGAATAGCCTTTAAAATGATGCGGGTTATCTATGCAATAAGCACGATTAATCAACGTGTGATTTTTGCCCTGCATAAAATAATCATTGCCCAAAGAATCAACCAAACCATTTGGATCAATGCCCTGAAAAGTATATTGTTCAAAGAACAATGGTCCGCCCATGTCTTTACCATAATTGCCCAACGGCAATGTGTAACCATAATATTGCTGACCACATTTAAAACCAGGACTGCCAGCCCACGTCCCATCGTACACATCTTTTGAAATTGAATGATTGGGTGATGACGCAGAAATGATATATGTTATCAAACATTCATTCCAACCCCAAATCGGAAAGTTCATATCAAAATCATTGTTTGGACTCCAGTGCCAGAACAATTTATTTTGATGATCAGTATGCCAGCTCCAATCTGCAGCATCCCACATTGCATTGATGCGATTGCGCAAATATTTTTCGCGTGGTGTGTCTTTATTAAAATATTCTCTTGCGCATAAAAAGCCCATCATCAAATATGATGTTTCAACAAGATCAGCCGCATCATCCAAACGGCTGAACGGAATTGTTTTGCCTGTTCTGCCATTCATGAAGTGCGGATAAATTCCATGATAACAATCTGCATGCGTTAGGAAATCTGCAATCTTAATTAATCGACCAACTGCTGTATCTCTTCCAATCCAACCGCGATTTACTGCAACGATTGTCGCCATAATTCCAAAACCTGTTCCGCCAATGGCACCTGCATCAGGACCAAAAGTTGATTTGCTTAAGTTCGGTTCATCCCATGCTTCATTAATATAATCCCAATAATATTCTGCATGCACGGTATTATCTCTTTCCAATGCCAATCCACTAACAGGATGTGCATGATGCCAGAAGTAACGAAATGTTTGCCGCTGCACAACATCTAACAACTCTGAGTCATTCAGATTTTTGATGATGCCAACAGGAGGAATAGAGTCTTTGGTTGCACTCGGATTGTAATGCTTTTGTTTTTGCGCAGATGCAATGAAACATATAAACATCAGTATACCGGCAATTATAGCTTTCATTCAACAAAATTGCACATGAAAAACATTCAATAGTAATAACATTTAATTTTATTTCATGTCACCCAATTCTTCAATGGCCAAATTTTATTTGGAAGCACTTGAAAAAAGATATCCAAATGTTGAATTTAGTATGCATGATGCCCAAACAATTATAGCATTAACAAACTCATGGAATGTTCAAATCTCTTTAGATAATCTTCTTCGTGACGCAAAAAATAGTACAGGTGATCTTGAAGAGCTGATTGAGCCTTATTTAAAAAGTTTAGACTCAGTGCTAAATCCAAAACAAGGATTAGATTTAAATCGTATTGTACCCATTATAAAACCCAAAAAATATCTTGAAGAAGTTGAGACACATAGAGGCATAAATAGCATTACTTCAAGAGATGAAGTATATGAATTTTATAATGATGAACTATTGATTGTGTATGCTGAAGATTTAGAATCTAGCATAAGCTATTTAAGGAAAGATGAAATATTAAACATAAATTTTCAGGAAAGTGATTTAAAAGCTCTTGCAATTAAAAACTTGGACAGAATGCTTACATCCATTAAAAAGAAAGGAGGTGATGGCATTTATTTTATTATAGCAGGAGGTGATTATGAGGCTTCAATTATATTAATTGAGGACATACTATCAAAAGAAAACTTTGATATAGATGGAGACATAGTTATTTCTATTCCGAATCGGGACATGTTACTAATAACTGGCAGCAATGATGTTGCAAACATTAAAAAAATAAAAAACCTTGCTTCCAATACATACAATAATGGCTCGCACAATTTGTCTCCTTATTTATTTATATGGAATGGAGAAAAATTTATAAAGTTTGATTCAATTTTTGAGTAACATTTATTTTTGATTACTTCCAAACCCCAACTTCTTCAATCCATCTTTCACTTCATCACAACTCATAAATAATTTCCATAATAAACCGCTGCGATAATTTTCAATCATTGCAACAATTGGTCCCTGGTCGATGGCGAGATAATGATTAGGATACCAGTCTGCCGTTTCACTAAACGCATCATAAAAACCATAAGGTCCTAAAATTTTATTTCGCAAAGTATCATCCAAATACCAATGCTTCAACGCAGCCATTGATTGATTTGGTGTATATGGAAATGATGATAATGCTGCTGTTGGTGATATCACACCCAAATCATTTTGCATGTCGGGCGCATGGGCTGCATATCCGTTTACAGAATAGCTTGCTGTTAATCCCCAGCAACTATCACCATAACCTTTAAAATGTTTTGGATTATCAACACACCATTGATAATTGATGTGCGACATTGTACTCATCTCTTTCCAGTAATCTGCATATTTATCTTTTAAGCCATGAGGATCTAAACCAAGATATGAATATTGCGACCAAAACAACGGACCACCATGCGGCGGATTGCCCTGCATGTGCAAATGCAGTGTATCATTTTTATAATAACTGATTTTATTGATCGCGCCATTTTGCGCCCAGCCTTCGTTATACACTTCCGCAGGAACACCGTGGGTTGGCGATGAAGCACCGAGTATGTAAAGAATCAAACATTCATTATAACCATGCACAGGAAAATTCATTATCCATGCATAATCCGGACTCCAGTGCCAATACAAAACATTTTGATTGCCGTTGCGATACCAGTTGTAATCAACATCTGTCCAAAGTTTATCAATACGTGCTGCTAATTTTTTTTCTTCATCATTGCCTTCTTTAAAGTATTGACGAACACACAACAATCCCTGGAATAAATAACTTGTCTCAACTAAATCGCCACCATCATCTTTTTGTCCGAAAGGTTTTACATGACCTGTTTCACCATCAATCCAATGCGGAAATGCACCATGAAAACGATCTGCTTTTTCGAGAAAAGAAATTATTTTTTGGAAGCGCTGCAAACCCTGTGCTCTTGTTATGTAATGTTGATTGATGCCTGCAAGAATTGCCATCATACCAAAACCGCTGCCACCGGTTGCAATGATATGCTGATCGTGTTCGGGATAATCATTATCCATGTGAATACGTTCAGGCGCCATACCACTGTTCGGTTCTGCACCGCTCCAGAAATATTCAAATGTTCTGTGCTCAATTGTATCGAGCAAAGCTGAATCAGAAATATTTTTATCAACTGTTGCTTGTTGTATTTGAGAATGCGAATTACAAGCAGATACAATTAATATTAATGGAAGCAACACATATTTAGTCATAATGAAATTTATTTGATTACCAAACATAAGTAGCAGCAGCATTGGAGGGAATAGTTACTGTTGCTTCTTCATCTTTATCTTTTATATTGAAACTAACTGATGATGCACCATCATTCAATACCAATAAAACTTTTTTGCCTTGCGGTGTTTTAAATGCAACACTTGTTAATCCATTTATAATTGAGCTTGCAATTCGCACAGAACCTGCAGGTACAAATTTCGATGCATGTGCAACAATGTAATAAGATTCGTTGCGTGTAATATTATTGTTTGAAATAGTGAGTGCGCCTTTGCATTGATCGCAGCCGCCTTGTGTGTGCGGTTGCCAGTTTGCATCGCTTGCAAGATTCCATTCAATCGCAGCCTTGCCCCAATTATTTACTGTACCGATGATAACATTTTTTTCATGCCACATTAAATCACCGGCAAAACTTTCATTAGAACCAGTCCACTGCTCTGTGAAATAAACGTTTTTATCTGGATGGGCATCATGCACAGTTGATAAGGCGCTGATATCTCCTCCATACAAATGAAATGCAGAACCATCGACATATTGCGCAGCATCTGCATCATTTAAAATGGTGATCGGATAATCAGGTCTGTCGCAGTTATGATCGTACACAATAATTTTTGCAGTGATGTTATTGTTTTTGAAAGCAGGTCCTAAATTATTTTTTATAAAATCTCTTTCCTGTTCAGCCGTTACTACCATGCTTGGGTTATTGCCACCATACAACGGTTCATTTTGCGGCGTAACAGCAGTAATAGTTATGCCTTCAGCTTTCATTGCCTGTATATATTTTACAAAATAGTTTGCATACACATTATAATACTGCGGCAATAAATTTCCGCCAATACTGCTGTCATTACTTTTCATCCAGGTAGGCGCAGTCCATGGCGTGGCAATAATTTTTATTGAAGGATTAATTGCAATGATTTGTTTTAGGATTGGAATTAAATCTTGTTCATCTTTTGCCAAACTAAAATGACTAAGTGTTGTATCGCCAGGAACATCATCATAAGTAAAAACAGAAGCGTTTAAATCTGATGCACCAATGCTGATGCGCAAATAACTTACACCAATTGAATTTTCACTATTGCCAAACAATTCCTGCAATAAATTGTTTTTTGTGTTTGCATCAAGCTGATTAATTACATAAGCGCTGCCACCGGTTAATGCATAGCCAAAGCCATCAATACTTTGATATGCTTTGGAATCATCAACTGTTATTGTTGAATATGAATTACTGCCTGTAGTAAATGCAACTGCATTTTGTTTTTGCAACAATACTGTTGCATCTGATTTTGTTAGCCATGTATTTAGCGTATCACCGGTTGATTGCGGCGGATTATTTTCCCCTGAATTATTGTTATTGGACTTTGAACAATTTGAAAGCAACAAACCAACAATACTTAAAGAAAGAAATAATTTTATTTTCATAAGAATGATTTATAAAGAAATTTTTCAGCGTCAGTTACACAATATTAGTTTTCAAATTACAAAGAAGCGATTTTCATACCACATTAATTCACCTCACTTTTTTAAAATCGCAATTCTTCCATCTTTACCTGCAAGAAAAACGGCATTACCATTTTTTGCTTTTACACAAACATTAAAGCTATCACCGGAAATTAATTTCCAGTTCAAGCCACCATCATTTGAAATATCCACCCCATTCAAGCCGCAACAAATAACAGAATCGTCTGCGATAAATGCAACGCAACTTCTATAACCGTGCGGTGGTGTTTGCACAACAGGGTAAAGTAACTGCCCATTTTTAAAATTGAATACTTCAATATTTTTTTCAATTGATTCAGGGTTATTAAAATCGCCGCCTGTAACTATCATTTTTGTAACCGAAGAGTTAATGGCAACAGAGTTCGCGCCTTGTGAACCGGCGCCTTTAATAATATTTAAAGCAAGCGGCTGTCCATTAAAAAACAATCTTGAATCTGTGCCGCCTGTTACAAAACAAATTATATGATTGTATTTGTTACCGCTGATTTTTACATTTGTACCGCTGGCTGCAAAAAAAGCTTCACCGGTATCAGCAGTATAAAAATTATTTTCTGGTTTTAATGCAAGCCATTTATCACCATAGTTACTTGTTGTTGCAATAAACAATTTTTTATTGATTGGATCGCCTACTACAATGCCATTGCCATCGCTTGTAAAATCCATCGCATCTAAAAACATTCCCTTTGTATCGTCATGAAAAACTTCTTTCCATGTTTTGCCGCCATCTTTTGTTTTTAAAATAATAGCAGGCACATCAACAGCCATTATTATTGCGGTATTTGCATCGAACGCTTCAACATCTCTGAAATCTCTTTTATCATAGCCCTTTACTGTTATCCATGTAAAGTTTTTTCCGCCATCGGTGCTTCTTGCAACTTGCCCGTTACTGCCACTTGCCCAAATGATATTATTGTTCACAACGCTTAAACCGCGCAAAGAAATTTTTTCTTTACTGGTTAATTGTTGAATTGTTTGTGCATTAAGCAATGAATAAAATAAGATGCAAGAAGCAAGAAGTATCGGGCGTTTCATTTTTAAATTTATTATGATTGATTTGATGTTTGTAAACTTATAAACATACGTGCATTAATCATCAGATAATTTTTTCAAAATCTTAAATTGCTTTCCTGCTTGTAATGTTACTTTTGCCCGCGTGATTAAGTGATATTGATATTTAAATGACTTTATGCCTGAATTAAATTTTGATTATACAGAAGAAAGTATAAAAAGCCTCGACTGGAAAGAACATATTCGCCTGCGCCCGGGCATGTACATTGGAAAATTGGGCGATGGTTCTTCACCCGATGATGGTATTTATGTATTGCTGAAAGAAGTGATTGATAACTGTGTTGATGAACATACAATGGGCTATGGAAAGCATATTGATATTACAATTGCCGATAAAACGGTAACCGTTCGTGATTATGGTCGCGGAATTCCATTGGGAAAAGTGGTTGATGTGGTGAGCAAAATAAATACCGGTGCAAAGTATGACAGCAAAGCATTTCAGAAAAGTGTTGGCTTGAATGGTGTGGGCACAAAAGCAGTAAATGCATTAAGCAATTATTTTAGGGTCGATAGTTTTCGCGAAGGCAAAGTGAAGACTGCAGAATTTCAAAAAGGCGTTTTAATAAAAGAGTATAAAGAAGCAAAAACCACCGAAGAAAACGGAACGCTGATAACATTTATTCCTGATGATTTGGTGTTTAAAAAATTTCATTTTGAACAGGAGTATTTAGATAACCAGCTTTGGAATTATTGTTATTTGAATGCTGGCCTCGTTCTTAATTTAAACGGCAAACGTTATGTAAGTAAAAATGGCTTACTCGATTTGCTGCAACGCAAAACCAATCCTGATGAATTGCGTTATGAAATTATTCATTTAAAAGGTGAAGATATTGAAGTTGCCATTTGCCATAACAACGATTATGGTGAAGATATTTTTTCTTTTGTGAATGGGCAGTACACAACGCAAGGCGGCACACATCAGCAGGCATTTCGCGAAGCATATGTAAAAACTATCCGCGATTTTTTTAAGAAGGATTATGAAGCGGCAGATATTCGTCAAAGCATTGTTGCTGCAGTTTCTGTACGTGTACAGGAACCTGTTTTTGAAAGCCAGACAAAAACAAAATTAGGTTCTCAGATTGTGTACGATGGTGGACCAAGCATGAAGAATTTTGTACAGGATTTTTTATCAAAAGAACTCGATAATTATTTACACAGAAACACGCAGGTTGCAGATGCAATTAAAAAACGAATTGAACAAAGTGAACGTGAACGTAAAGAATTAGCGGGCATAAAAAAACTGGCAAATGAACGCGCGAAAAAAGCAAATCTTCATAATAAAAAACTGCGCGATTGTCATGTGCATTTGAATGATGAGCCGCCATCAAAAAATAAAGATGCTTTTATCGAACAACAAAATAATTCAACCATATTTATTACAGAAGGTGATAGTGCGAGTGGTTCTATAACAAAAGCACGTAATGTTGAAACGCAGGCTGTGTTTAGTTTGCGCGGCAAGCCGCTGAATTGTTTCGGCTTAACAAAAAAAATAGTTTACGAAAATGAAGAGTTCAATTTGTTGCAGCATGCATTGAACATTGAAGACGGGCTCGAAGGTTTGCGCTATAATAATATTGTTATTGCAACGGATGCAGATGTTGATGGCATGCATATTCGTTTACTCATAATGACTTTCTTTTTGCAATTTTTTCCTGAGCTTGTAAAGAAAGGTCATGTGCATATTTTAGAAACGCCTTTGTTTCGTGTGCGTGATAAAAAAGAAACCATTTATTGTTATGATGAAAATGAAAAACAAGCAGCAATAAAAAAATTGGGCGGCAAACCTGAGATAACACGCTTTAAAGGTTTAGGGGAAATATCTCCTGAAGAATTTGAAAGATTTATTGCAGAAGATATGCGTTTGCAACCTGTAATTCTTGAACAGGGCGAACACATTCAGCAATTGCTTGAATACTACATGGGCAAGAACACACAGCAACGCCAGGAATTTATTATTGAGAATTTAAGAGTTGAATTGGATTTGATTGAAGAATAGTTACAACATCAAGTAAAATTTGTGCGCATCATTTTTGCAGATGAATATCTATTCATCAATCATTAATAAAAATTTATGCAACCAGGATTTATAGGTTTAGGGAATTTGGGAACGCCGATCGCAGAAAATTTGCTTGAGCATCATGCAGGCATGTATGTGTACAACAGAACAAAAGAAAAAACAAAACCTTTAACTGATAAAGGCGCGCAAGCTTGCAACACCGTAAAAGAATTGGCGGCAAAGTGCGATGTTGTTTTTACAATTATTTCTAATGATGCTGCAATAAAAGAAGTAACGGAAGGTGAAGATGGTATTGCGCAAAATTTAAAACCGGGCGGCATTCATATTTCAATGAGTACAATTTTGCCGGCAACAAGTGAAGAATTATTCAAACTGCATCAGCAACATAAAAATAATTATATCGCTTGCCCTGTTGCAGGAAGGCCTGAAGCTGCGCGTGATAAAAAATTAAATTTTATGGTTTCAGGAAGTAATGACATCATCTCCAAAATAAAACCTTTGTTGAACGATGCAGGTGCAGTAAATATTTGGGAATATGGAAATGAACCCGGCAATGCCAACGCTGCAAAACTTGGAACAAATTATTTGATACAAGCCGCACTGCAATCTATGAGCGAAGCAATTTCGCTTGCAAAAAAGAGCGGCATTGATGAGAAAGAATTTATGAAGATGATTACTTCTACTTTATTTAATTGCGGCATTTATATAAACTATGGAAATATTGTTTTGAATGAACAATTCAAACCTGCAGCGTTTACACTAAAATTAGGGTTAAAAGATTCAACACTCATCAACAAGCAAGCTGAAACAGTAAACGCAAAAATGCCCCTGGCAAATTTAATTCTGCAGGAGTATCAACACCTTTCTGACAGCGGGTACGAAGATTATGACTGGAGTGCGTTAGCATTAAGTGTGAAATAAGTGAGAAAAAAAATGCCGTTAACGATTTTGTTTTTCTGTTGACGCAATACTTTTACGCGAATTAATTTTAATTAGTGAACGCATAAAATTGTTGCATGATACACATTGTTTTTCAACAATCGGATGTTGATACTTTACAGGAAGCAATTAAGCTGGATTATAATTTACAAGGTGAAATTGTAGAGATAAAAGATGAATTAGCTGTTGGGCCGATCGCAGATATTTATGAAACAGAAGGTTACCAGGCAAGAAGAGACTGGATTAAAAAAATCTTAGAACACTCGCCTTATACTGAACAATTAAATATTGTTGATGATAAACTAACTGTTCATCAACTAAAAGAAAAATTAAAAGATGAATCGGAACAAGCGTGGATTTGGGTTGCACCGAATCAACATGATGTTTGCGGATATTATTGGTTGATCAGCCAGCTAAAAGAATTTGAGGGCCGCATTTATATTTTATCATTAAACAACCTTCCTTTT
>DASZUY010000036.1:0-12928 GCA_035547495.1 Parafilimonas sp.
AAGAGAAGTAGCCTGCGCAATAGTTTTATTGCTTGCAAAAAGTAAAAGAGTACAAGAAATTAAAATTGAAAATTTTAAAGGAGTAGATTTTTTTGTCATAAAGGGGCGATTAATGAATAAAATATTTATTAACTAAAAATAATTCATTTTAATTTAAGTTATCCTAGTTATCCAGATATGTATATAAAAAAACCTTTTTTTTCAAACAGTATTCAATTATCGCCAATCATGAAACGGCGTTGAAAAAAAATCATCCACTTTTTTATCAAACTCATCTGTATGCGCAATCAACGTTCCATGCGGAGAATTTGGCACAACCCATAAATAAGCATGCGGAATGTTTTCGTAAATAAGCGCGGTATGTTCAATTGAAATAAGATCATGGTCGCCACAAATAATTAAAGAAGGGCAACTAATTTTTTTCAAATCTGCTAATGCAATGTTAGGTTGATTCCAGTCGAGCAAAAATAATTTCCAGTCATTCTTTTGCTGTTTAGTTGCCCAAGTTTTGTTATAAGATGTATCGTACTGTTGTTTTTCAGATTGCCAGAAACCATGAACAAAAGCTGTAGAATCGGGCCAAAGATTTGCGCCTGTTGAAGCAAGTTTAATAACTTTTTCTGGATGTCGCATCGCAAGCAACAATGCATTTATCCCGCCATCGCTCCATCCAATTACATTAGCTGAATCAATATGAAGCGTATCTAACAATGCTGCAAAATCATCAGCCATCATTTCAAAGCTCAGAGAATCTTTATCGTCTTCTGACTTGCCCTGCGACCTGCTGTCTACAGCAATTACTTTATATTTTTTTGCGAAATAAGGAATGTTGTTTTTAAAAGATGCAATAGAACCACCGTTGCCATGAATCAGTAATAAAGGCTTGCCGCTTCCATAAATTTCGCAATACATTTTTATACCGCGAATATTATAGTATTTTCCTGCAGCAGCATTGTTGCCGTAATCAATATTAGTTTGACTAATTGCATGAAGAGAACTCGAAAACATTACAATCAAAAAAATGATCCATCTTTTTTTCATATAAATGTTCTTAATAAAATTGCGATGTTACGCTCACTAAGATAGCTTTAATTTTATAGCTTATTCACAACAATTGATAAATCAAGTATGAAAGGATTTTTTTTATTCCTGTTATTGATATTTGCTGTTACAACATATGCGCAACAGCATAATCAATCTGACACTTATATAAAGCCAACAGATAGTTTGGTGTTGAAAAAATTAAATGCATGGCAGGATATAAAATTTGGTTTGCTGATGCATTGGGGAACTTATAGTGAATGGGGCATTGTTGAGAGTTGGAGCATTTGCCCTGAAGATGAAGGATGGACGCAACGACGCGGTCCCTATGCTAAAAATTATTTTGAATATGTGAAGGCATACGAAAATTTACAGACAACTTTTAATCCCGTAAAATTTGATCCTGATAAATGGGCTGCTGCTGCGAAAGATGCAGGAATGAAATACGTGGTGTTCACAACAAAACACCATGATGGTTTTTGCATGTTTGATACAAAGCAAACAGATTACAAGATCACTTCTTCTAAAACACCTTTTTCATCAAATCCAAAAAGCAATGTAACCAAAGAAATATTTGATGCCTTTCGCAAACAGGGTTTTATGGTGGGCGCATATTTTTCTAAACCCGATTGGCACAGCGAAGATTACTGGTGGCCATATTTTCCGCCGAAAGACAGAAACGTAAATTATGATCCTGCAAAATATCCTGAACGCTGGAATGCTTTTAAACAATATACTTTCAACCAAATTAAAGAATTGATGACAGGTTATGGACGTGTAGATATTTTATGGTTGGATGGTGGTTGGGTAAGACCACTTTCAACTATAGATAAAAAGGTGGATTGGCAGAAAACTATTCCTTATAACCAGGATATTGATATGAAAAATATTGCAACAATGGCAAGAAGTTATCAGCCCGGTTTGCTGATTGTTGACAGAACCGTTCCCGGCGAATATGAAAATTATCAAACCCCTGAACAAACTGTTCCTTCGCTTCCGTTAAATAATCCGTGGGAGAGTTGTATTACGATGGGCAACTCTTGGAGTTATGTTCCAAATGATACATACAAATCAACAAACGATCTTATTCATTTGCTGATAAAGATTGTTTCGCGTGGCGGAAATTTATTACTTAACATCGGCCCTTCACCTGAAGGAGATTGGAGCGATACTGCATACAGCAGGTTAAAACAAATTGGTGTTTGGATGAAAACAAACAGCGAAGCCATTTACAATTCAATGCCTTTATCTCCTTATGAAAATGATAATATCGTTTATACACAATCTAAAGATGAAAAAACAAAATACATTTTTATTTTAAGTAATGATAAAAGTGAAAATGTGATCTTGCCAGCAAATATTTCAATTGACTCATCTTTATTTAATTCGAAAAGTAAAGTAACAATGCTTGGCGAAAAAAGCAATTTAAAAATTATAAATGCGGGCGATAAAAAAGAAATCATCATTCCGAAAGAAGCACAAAAAAATAAAAATATAAAGTATGCAGCTGTTATAAGAATTACTGATTGATGATAAGATAATATTTGAAGGGATGATTCGTTTTATATTAGCCACTTCATTTTTATTAAGTTTTTTATTGTTTTTGAAACCCTTCTAAAAATTGTCTCGTGAAAAAAAGGTATTTAATCGTTTTAATTTGTTTTCTTGTTGCTTGTCAAAAAGGAATTGAACCTTTCGATGATAATTCAGATTCTGATCAAAACGGAACTGATATTACAGGTACATGGAATTTTGTATCATTAGAGGCTCATACACAATCGACTGTTGAATATGAGCAAGATGATACCGATTATAAAGCAACTACACTTTCAGATTATACAACAATAAACAACACGGGCACAATTACGTTCGATAGTTCTGATTTAAGTTCTGCTGGCGTTGGTTACGATATTTCCTCAACGTTAAACGTGTACAATTATAAAAACAACATTTTAACGGATTCTGCGCAACTGCCTTTCAACTATTCTATTGATAGTTCAAGCTCAACAGGCACTTACAAAATAATAGGTACCGATTCAATATATTTTCCACAGGGCGGCTTTGTTTCCTACAATGGAATATCTCAGCAATCTATGGCGTCAGGCGGTAAATTCAGTATTAATGGTAATACACTTACAATTACACAGCAGTTCGTTAAGGATACAACCGAAGTGTATGGCGACATTGCTAACTATGTAACGGAATCGGGCACTGTTGTTGTTCAACTTCAAAAAAAGTAAACTTGTTTTATTTACGATAATAAAAAATTCAGCTTTTCTCTTAGTGAACGATTGCCTTGCAAACCGCCACTATGTATGAAAAGGATTTTCGAATCGCGATTAAAATATTTTTTTTCAGCAAGCTGATAAATAGCATACAAGGCTTTTGCTGTATAAACAAAATCAAGCGGTAAGTTTTGTGTTATCCAGGTGTTATTCATAAAATCAATTAACTGCTGATTATATTTTGCATAACCGCCAAAATGATAATCATGCAAAAGTTTTACACGATGTTTTGCCTTTTCATCAACCAAAAAAAGTATTTCGTTTTCAAGGCTGAAATTATTTTTCGTTACACTAATACCAATACATTCTTGATGAGGCAAACAAGCATTTGCTATGCCTGCAAGCATTGTTCCTGTGCCTGCAGCACAGATAATATAATTGTATGTTGAAAGATTAGGCGTGAGTTGCAAAATTTCTGCAGCGCCTTTAACACCCGTTGCGCCATAACCACCTTCCGGTATAAAAAATAATAATTTGTTTTCTTCTGTAATTTTTTTCTTATTTGAATATGCTTTACGACTTAAAAATTGTAATTGCATATTCAACGATTGTGCATCTTTCAATGTTTCAGAATAATGTTCAGGCGCTTCACCTCTTATAAAACCAATACATTTTAAATCGTATTTATTACACGCGTAGGCTGTCGCCAAAATATGATTTGAAAACGCACCACCAAATGTTGCAACAGCAGTAAATTTTTTTTGAATTGCTTCCTGTAAATAGTATTTTAATTTGAACCATTTATTGCCACTTACAATTGAATGGACTTTATCAAGCCGCAAAACATCTATATTAATTCCTGCATTTAAAAAGCTTTCATTACTTAATTGTTGAACAATAACATCATCAATATGCATTTCATCCTGCAGGTTCATAGAATTAGTTTAATAAATAGCACGAATCAATAATCTTCTCTTCGAAATTTTCTTCTGTTTTCTTTAAGGAAAGATTTTTGCTTCTTACTTTCTAATCTTTTTTCTTTTATTGCTTTTGGAATTTTTGTAGCGATGCGGGCTTTTTTAGGCTGAAGTGCTTTATGAACAAGCGTATTTATTTTATTAATTACTTCTTCTTTGTTCTCTTGTTGTGTGCGATGCATTTGAGATTTCACCAATAAAAATCCATCAGCAGTTATGCGATTTGATAATTGTTGATGGATAATATTTTTTTGTTGATCATTTACAAGTTGCGATTGGTTTATCAACCATCGTCCTTCAACCATTGTTTCAACTTTGTTTACATTCTGTCCGCCTTTGCCACCGCTGCGTGCGGTTTTAAATTCAATTTCTTTTGTAATATCTATCTTCATCCCAAAAAAATTATTTACAAAATTAATTAATAAAGATGCGGGCAGTGATACAAAGAGTTAGTCATGCTTCGGTTAAAGTGGAAGAAAAAATTGTAGGATCAATAAAAAATGGTTTAATGATTTTATTGGGAATTGAGGATGCAGATACAAAAGAAGATATCGAATGGCTTTGTGGCAAGATTGTTAACCTTAGAATTTTTAATGATTTAAATGGTGTGATGAACATTAGCATTAAAGACATTGATGGCGATATTTTATTAGTGAGCCAGTTTACTTTGCATGCATCAACAAAAAAAGGCAATCGTCCTTCTTACATAAAAGCAAGCAAACCCGATATTGCTATTCCTTTATATGAACAGATGATTGCGCAATTGGAAAAAGATTTGGGTAAAATAATTCAAACCGGCACGTTTGGTGCAGATATGAAAGTGGAACTATTAAATGATGGTCCTGTTACCATTTTAATGGATACAAAGAATAAAGAATAATGGAAACATGAACCGAAAGCCATTAAAGTTATAATTAACATTAACTAATAACCAAATAACAAACAAGCATCTCCATAACTTAAAAACCGAAAATTGTTTTTCAAAGCATATTCATAAATGCTTTTCCATTTATCGCCAACAATAGCTGCAACCAATAAAAGCAATGTTGATTTTGGCTGATGGAAATTTGTAATTAATGCATCAGCAACTTGTAATTTATAAGGAGGTGCAATTAATATCTGAGTTTTTGCAAACAGTTTTGTTTGAAGATTTTCTTTCATCCAATTCAATAAAGCTTGTAAACTTTCCTGCACAGAAACATTTCTATCATTCAAATCATAAGCATTCCATTGTTGAACGGTTATATCTTCAATTGAAATTTCTTTTTCACGTTTCACGTTTAACGATTCACGTATTTTAATTCCCATCCAATACAAACTCTCCAAAGTGCGTAACGTTGTTGTGCCAACTGCAATTATTTTTTTATTAGATGCGGCAATCTTTTCTATTAGTTCAATATGCACTTCAAAAAATTCTGAATGCATTTCATGTTGCTCAATCGTTTCTGTTTTTACAGGCTTAAAAGTGCCTGCACCAACATGCAGTGTTACAAAACCGGTTTGAATATTTTTTACTGATAATTTTTGAAATACTTGATTTGTAAAATGTAAACCTGCTGTTGGTGCTGCAACAGAACCATCGCTCTTTGCATAAATAGTTTGATAATTTTTTTTATCCGATTCTTCTGCATCTCTATGCAAATACGGCGGCAATGGAATTATACCGGCAAGGTGTAATACTTCAGCAAAGCTCATTGTATCATCATTCCAAAAAAATTCTATTACATAATCGTCTGGCTGCTTGCTTATTTTTTTTGCTGTTAGAAGAATATTTTTTTCAGCATCATGAATTTCTTTTGTTAGCAATTCTTCTTTCCATTTTTTTGCATTACCTACTAAACATTTCCATAAAACCTTTTTCGTTTGCAGCATTGCAGTTGTTATATCTGCATATTCATTTGCAGGTTCAAGACAAAAAATTTCTATGGTTGTTCCCGAGTCTTTTTTAAATAACAACCTTGCTTCAACAACTTTTGTATTATTAAAAATGATTAAAGAATTATCAGTAAGATATTTATCAAGATTGTAAAATTTATCTTCTTTAATATCGTCATTTTTCCAAATCAATAATTTGCTTTCATCTCTTTTTTGCAAAGGATATTTTGCAATTTTTATATCCGGAAGATTATAATAGAAGTCTTGTATCAGTAATTTTTTTGGATGCATTTTTTTCATTCACAGGTTATCCACGTTAAAAGCAGGCACATAATTTAAATCTTAAAGAGTAATTCTGCTCAAACGCTTGCTGCCATTGCTTTTGATGTATTTATAATACATGTGGAAAAATAAGGGTTAGCACATTCATATAAAAATGTGGTAAAAAGTGTTATTTTGTGTCATTATTTCATACATTCGTTTTCAATTTCCATAAATGGCTGGTTTTCTTGGTGAATATGAAGCAACAATAGATGCCAAAGGGCGCTTCCTTCTTCCGGGCGGGCTAAAAAAGCAAATGCCTGAAGGAACCGATACCATTGTCATCAGCCGCGGACTTGAAAAATGTTTATTGCTGTATCCAATGAAAGCATGGGAAGCCATAGAAGAAAAACTTAAAAAATTAAATGATTTTAACCCGAAGGTAAGTCAATTCAAAACGTTGCTGTTGGGTGGTGCAACAAAAGTGGAATTAGATACTGCAGGCAGAATTTTATTGCCACCATCCTTAAAGTCGCATGCGGGATTGGCGAAGGATATTACACTCGCATCCGATATTGATAAAATAAAAATTTGGGATTCCGGTAAGTATAAAAAGCTCTTTGAAGAAATTTCATCTGATGATTTTGCAAAGCTTGCATCAGAAGTAATGGGAAATGTAACCATGTAAAACCGTTGTATGCAAGATGACTTGTCTGCCTATCACGTTCCCGTTTTGTATAACGAGGTAATTGATGCATTAAATATTCATCCGAATGGGGTATATGTTGATTGCACTTTTGGAGGCGGCGGACATGCAAAAGGTATTCTTGAGAAATTAAATGCAGAAGGAAGGTTAATTGCTTTTGATCAGGATGCAGACGCACAAAAAAATATTCCGCACGATGAACGATTGATTTTTGTGCCGCACAATTTTCGCCATTTACAGCGCTTTTTGAAATTGTATAAATATGAAAAAGTAAATGGCATTCTTGCAGATTTAGGTGTAAGCAGCTTTCAGTTTAATGAAGCAGAACGCGGATTCTCTACACGCTTCAACGGTCCGCTCGATATGCGCATGGATAAACGCATACAAAAAACAGCTTCTGAAATTTTGATGCAATACAGCGAATTGCAATTACACAAAATGTTTGAGCAATATGGCGAAGTATCTAACTCAAAAACTTTAGCCAGGCATATTGTTCAGCAACGAAGTAGTAATGCATTACAAACAATTGATGCATTTAAAAACATGTTGCAGCCCGTTGTAAAAGGAAATCCAAATAAATATTTAGCCCAGGTTTTCCAGGCATTAAGAATAGAAGTAAATGATGAGATGGGAGCATTAAAAGAAATGCTCAATCAGTTGCCGGATGTGTTACTGCCGCATGCAAGAGTTGCCATTATTACTTTTCATTCAATAGAAGACAGAATAGTGAAGAATTTTTTTAAGCAGGCGAATAATGAAACAGATGAAAATCCCTTCAGCACAAAAAAGAAAGAAGAAATTTTTAAAATAATAACGAAGAAGCCGATTGTGCCGACAGCAGAAGAAATAAAAAACAATTCAAGAGCGAGGAGCGCAAAGCTGAGAGTAGTAGAGAAAATTTAAAAATAATAACAGGGGCAATAACCGGTCTGATGACTTTATGCCGTGAGACCGGTTTTAAAAAACAAAATATGCTGGCGAAAAGCAAAATAAAAACAACCGTCAACTATTCATGGATAGTGAAGCATTTTGGATTCTTACTCTTCCTCGCTTTGCTTGCTGTGATTTATATCGCTAATGTGCATTGGGCAGATAAAACCATGCGGGATATAAACATCACACAAAAACAAGTGAAGGATATGGAGTATGAATATAAAAATTTGAAGAGCCTTGAAATGTATCGCAGCCGTGAATCGCAGGTTACACAAGCTGCAGCGGCACTGGGTTTAAAACCCTCAACAGAACCACCGGTTAAACTGGTGATAGATAAAAAATAAATTGAAAAACCACTATATGATTAACATGTACACAAACTGAGTATGGAAATTAAGAAAGACATATTATGGCGTGTTTACTTGTGCTTTATTGCAATGGCAATAATATGTGCTTTCATAATCGGAAAGGCTTTTATCATTCAGCAATCGCAGGGAGCATACTGGCGCAATATGAGTGACAGTATGCATACCCGCATTGAAGAAGTAGAAGCAGACCGCGGAACGATTTACAGTGATGATGGGCAAATGCTGAGCACAAGCATTCCACAGTTCGATGTTTATGTAGATTTTAAAGCAGATGGCCTGCTTGAAAACAACGGCAAAGTTTTTAAAGATAATCTTGATTCATTAAGTATTTGTCTGGCAAACCTTTTTAAAGATAGAACTGCTGATCAATACAAATCAATATTAAAACAAGGTTACAAAAGCAAGAGCCGTTATTTTTCTTTAAAGAAAAAAGTAACGTTCGATCAATACCAGCAACTCAAAACATTTCCGCTTGTTCGTTTAGGAAAAAATAAAAGCGGTTTTATTGCTGAAGTGCAAAATATTCGTCTCAATCCTTACCAGTTATTAGCATTCAGAACAATTGGTTTGGAAAGAGAGAACGCGCAAAAAGTTGGTCTTGAACAAACCTATGATACATTACTGAAAGGCACAACAGGCAAGCGTTTAGTGCGATTTGAAGGCGGTGTCGCTGTTCCTGTAAATGAAGATTATGATATTGAACCTGTAAATGGAAAAGACATTGTTACTACACTCGATAGCCGCATCCAGGAAATAACGGAGAATGCTTTAATGAAAATGATGGTGGGCAACGAAGCGCAGCATGGTTGTGCTATTGTGATGGAAGTAAAGACAGGAAAAATTAAAGCAATTGCAAATCTCGGTCGTCAATCCAATGGAAATTATTGGGAAGATTTTAATTATGCGATGACGCCAACGGAACCTGGCTCCACATTTAAACTTGCAACACTCATTTCAATTTTAGAAGATAAAAAAGTTACACTGGCAAGCCCGGTAAATTTAGAAGGTGGTGAATGGACGATCAATGGCAGAACAGTTTACGATGCAGAAAAACACGATGCCGAAGAAAGCTATACAAATGTGAAGCGTGCATTTGAGTTGAGCTCAAACGTCGGTATGGCAAAACTTACATATAATGCTTATGCCGCAAATCCTTCTCAATTTATAAATCATTTAAAAGCTTTACACCTTGCTCAAAAAACCGGGGTTGATTTATACGGAGAACGTCCGCCGTTTGTAGATCATCCGGGCAGTAAATATTGGAGTGCTACAACATTGCCCTGGATGGCGTTTGGATATAACGTGCTGGTTACGCCTTTGCATACATGCATGTTATATAATGCCATTGCAAATAATGGCACTATGATGAAACCTTATTTGTTGGATAAGGTTATGAATGAAGGAAATGTAATAAGGCAAACAGAGCCAACAGCAATTGAGCAGGTTTGTGACAGCGCAACTTTGCAAAGCGTAAAACAATGCTTGCTTGGTGTGTGCAGCGAGCCCGGCGCTACTGCTTATAAATTATTTAAGGGAACTTCTTATCCGGTTGCAGGTAAAACAGGAACTGCATTGGTTGCAAATGGTAATCGCGGTTATGCAGATCATATTTATCAATCTTCTTTTGTTGGATATTTTCCTGCAGATAATCCGCAATACACTTGCGTTGTTGTAATCGTTAATAAACCACACGCTGCAATTTTTTATGGTGCTTCTGTTGCTGGTCCGGTGTTTAAAGAAATCGCTGATCGCCTTGTTACACTTAATTCACCACAACCAGATAGCGTAAGATATGCTACTATCAATTCAAGAGATAGTTCTTACTATAGTTATGCAGGTTTTAACAGCGACATCAAATCAATTCTTTCAACAATAAATATTGCGTACAAAGATTCTGCAAAAACAGCATTGGCAAAGATGAGCAAGCAGCAAAACCAGCCCACATTAACAAGCATTGCAACAAGCAATAAATATATGCCATCGTTAAACGGGCTTGGCTTGAAGGACGCTTTATACATCTGCGAAAATGCAGGCCTTAAAGTGAAAGTAAACGGTGTTGGAAAAGTAACGAATCAATCTATTGCCGCAGGTGCTGCAATTGCAAGCGGTCAATTAATAAAACTTGAATTGAAACAAACAGAGTGAAGAAGCTGGAAGACATATTATATAAGGTGCGCATCATTTCAATTAATGGTAACAGGAATGCTGAAGTGAATGCAGTTACTGTCGATTCAAGAAACGTGGTGCGTGGTTGCATGTTCATTGCAATTAAAGGAGAAAAATTTGACGGGCATAAATTTATTGAGCAAGCAGTTGTTGATGGCGCTTCGGTAATTGTTTGCGAAGAATTACCGCTGTTACAAACGAATGCAACTTATGTGCAGGTAAAAAATGCGTATGAAGCGGCAGCGTACATCGCGCATAATTTTTATGATGCACCTTCTGAAAGATTAAAGCTTGTTGGTGTTACCGGAACAAATGGTAAAACAACAATCGCAACTTTACTCTTTAAATTATTTTCTGCACTTAGTTATAAATGCGGTTTGGTAAGCACCGTGCAAAATCAAATCGGCAATAAAATAATTCCATCAACACATACAACGCCGGATGCAATCAGTTTAAATGCTTTATTAAAACAAATGGCTGATGAAGGTTGCACGCATGTTTTTATGGAATGCAGCAGTCATGCAATTCATCAGCATCGCATAACAGGTTTGCATTTTGCGGGCGGTATTTTTAGCAACATCACGCACGATCATCTCGATTATCATAAAACGTTTGATGAATACATCCGCGTAAAAAAATCATTCTTTGATAATCTTACCAGCGATGCATTTGCTTTATCTAATCTTGACGAAAAACGCGGCACTGTGATGCTGCAAAACACGCCGGCCAAAAAATATTATTACAGCTTAAAAAATCTTGCAGACTTCAAAGGGAAAATTTTAGAGAATGCATTAACGGGTTTAATAATGCAGGTGAATGATAAGGAAGTGCATTTTAGATTGATCGGAGAATTTAATGCATATAATCTTTTAGCGGTTTATGGCGCTGCAATGTGTTTGGGAGAAGACAGTGAGAAAGTGTTGCTTGTGTTAAGCAGTTTAACCGGTGCTGAAGGAAGGTTTGATTACGTGATCAGCAAAAAGGAAAAAGTTATCGGGATTGTTGATTATGCGCACACACCTGATGCGTTGGAAAATGTTTTATCAACAATAAAAAAATTGCGCAAAGGAGATGAGCAGGTAATCACCGTTGTGGGTTGTGGTGGCGATCGCGATAAAACAAAGCGGCCTGCAATGGCGAAGATTGCAACAGAATTAAGCAATCGCGCAATTTTTACGAGTGATAATCCGCGCAGCGAAGATCCAAATGCAATTTTAAAAGATATGGAAGCTGGTTTGAATAGTGCAGGAAAAAGAAAATCAATTTCAATAGCAGACAGAAGAGAAGCAATAAAAACAGCAGTAAGTTTTGCCAATCGCGAAGACATTATTCTGCTGGCAGGAAAAGGACACGAAAAATATCAGATCATTAAAAATGAACAATTGCATTTTGATGATAAGGAAGTATTGAAAGAAATGTTTGAATTGCTAGGCAAATAATTCATAGCAAATGGTTCATGGTAAACTATGAACTATAACCTATGAATAATGAACAAAAAATATGTTATACTATTTCTTCACATGGTTGCATAAGCACTACGGTATAGGCGGTGCACGACTGTTTGAATATAATTCATTCAGAACTGCAATGGCTGTATTGTTTGCGCTTGTTATTGCAACAGTGTATGGAAGAAGAGTAATAAATCTTTTACGTAAAAATCAAATTGGTGAAACAGTAAGAGACCTTGGGCTTGCCGGTGAACAACAAAAGAAAGGCACACCAACAATGGGTGGTCTCATCATTTTACTTGCGATCATTGTTCCAACATTATTGTTTGCCGATTTAGATAAAACATACATCCGGTTAATGTTGCTCTGCACTGTGTGGTTAGGTGTGATTGGATTTTTAGATGATTACTTCAAACTAAAAGCAAGAAAAAAAGCTTTGGCTGAAGGAAAGTTTTATTCAAAAAAAGATAGAGATGGCTTAGCAGGCATTTCAAAGATTATTGGTCAGATTGGATTGGGAATTATCATCGGCACCACACTCTATTTTAGTCCGAATGTTGTTGTGGAGCGAGAGCTTATTGGTGGACAAACAACAGCGCCAACTTTATTGCCGGGTGAAAAACGTGCAAAAGATTCAAACATTGTAGTTCGAAATATAGATGGCGTTGAACGCCGCTTCGCCGAAGTAAAAACACCTATTACTACTATTCCTTTTGTAAAGAGCCATGAATTTAATTACAGCAAATTGATTAGCTGGATTAGTCCAACAGCAGAAAATTATACCTGGATCATTTACATCATCATTGTAACATTTATTATAACTGCCGTATCAAACGGTGCAAATATTACCGATGGTTTAGATGGTCTTGCTGCTGGCGTTAGCGCTATCATCGGTGCAGGTTTGGGCATCTTCATTTTTGTGAGTGGC
>DASZUY010000037.1:0-10173 GCA_035547495.1 Parafilimonas sp.
CTCAATCCAATTACTTATGTTTTGCTGGCAAATGCCATTGCATCATTGTGCACATTATTGTTATTAAGTAAATGGGTGCTGCCTAAAAAATGGAATTTCAATTTTGCGCTGTGGACAACCATGATGGCATATTCATTACCGATGCTGGTTGCAGGCATGGGTGGAATGATAAATGAAACCTTCGATCGTTTAATGCTTGGCTGGTGGTTACCCGGCACGCATGAATATGCAGATGAACAGCGTGGCATTTACAGCGCCTGTTACAAATTATCCATTTTAATTACACTTTTTATACAAGCCTTTCGCATGGGCGCAGAGCCTTTCTTTTTTAAACAGGCGGAAGGCGAAAATCCGCAACGGGTATATGCGCGTGTTACAAAATTTTTTGTAATAACAATATCGGTAATGTTTCTTGTTGTAACATTATTTCTTCCTGTTTGGAAATATTTTATCGACCCGAAATACTGGGAAGGATTAAAGGTTGTACCCATATTGCTTTTTGCCAACATGAGCCTTGGCATTTATTACAATTTGAGCATTTGGTATAAGATCACAAATAAAACAATGGCAGGTGCCATCATAACTTTAGTAGGAACAGCTATCACATTTTTTGTAAACTATTTCTTTATTCCAAAATATAGTTATGTAGCATCTGCCTGGGCAACATTTTTCTGCTATTTCAGTATGATGGTATTAAGTTTTGTTTGGGGGCAAAAAGTTTACCGCGTGCCTTATGCATGGAAAAAGTTACTGGCTTATATGATTATTGCATTGCTTCTTTTTTTCCTACATCATTTTGTAACGGGTTTTTTTGCAAGCACACCATTTGCACTTGGGCTCGCTATCTTTTTTACTATCGCATTTACTTTGTTTGTTATTAAAATTGAAAAGAAAGAATTTGTTGCTTTTCCCATAATCGGCTTTGCCGTAAAAAAATATTTATAAAAGAGATTGATATGAGTGTAACCATACGCAAAGCTGTTAAGCAAGATTGTAAACAACTTTTAGATTTAGTTTATGAACTCGCTGTTTACGAAAAAGCGCCGCATGAAGTAACAGCAACATTAGCGCATTTTGAAGAAAGCGGCTTTGGCGCAAATCCTGTGTGGTGGGGCTTTGTAGCGGAAGAAAACAATCTCATAATCGGTTTTGTTTTGTATTACATCCGCTATTCAACCTGGAAAGGGCAACGCATGTACCTGGAAGATTTTTTAGTTACAGAAAAAGCGCGTGGCAAAGGTGTTGGCAAGCTTTTGTTCGACAGGTTGATTGAAGAAGCTAAAGAAAAAAAATTTAATGGCATCGTTTGGCAGGTGCTCGATTGGAATGAACCTGCTATCAGGTTCTATAAAAAATACAACGCCAAAATTGAAAATGAATGGCTGAATTGCAGCATTGAAATTTAATTCATCAGTTCTTGGCCGCCATCATAATTAGTAAACGATAAATTTATATTTGCGCATGTTAAAACAAATACTTTACCAGGCAACCGAAGCAGCAGCAGCAATTATTAAAGAATATTCAACCAAATCTTTTTCTATTTCAAACAAAGAAGGCATCAACAATCTTGTTACAGAAGTTGATCATAAAAGTGAAGAAGTGATTTTTGACATCATTAAAAAAAATTTCCCCGATCATAATATATTAAGCGAAGAATCCGGAGAATTTATACAAGATTCAAATTACAAGTGGATCATCGATCCGATTGACGGCACGGTTAATTATGCCAATCACATTCCTATTTGTTGCGTAAGTATTGCAATTGAGATAAAAGGTGAAATGCAAATGGGTGCTGTTTACAATCCTTTTATTAATGAATTTTTCTTTGCGGAAAAAGGTAAAGGCGCAACCATGAACGACAACGAAATTTATGTGAGCACAACTTCCAGCGTTAAACACAGCTGTTTGGCAACCGGATTTCCCTACACTTATCTTGATATGGAAAATGGGCCGCTGGAAGTGTTTAGTAAATTTATTCGCAAAGGCGTTCCCATGCGAAGATTGGGCAGTGCAGCATTGGACCTATGTTGGGTTGCTGCGGGCAGGTTTGACGGTTTTTATGAACATAAACTTAATGCCTGGGACAGCGCTGCAGCTTATTTAATTGTTGAAGAAGCCGGTGGTAAAGTAACAGACATGAAAGGCAACTTTTATAATCCATACCAGCCCGGCATTATTGCAACAAACGGAATTATTCATCAGCAATTATTAGATGTAGTAAAAGGTGGAGATGTTTAAATTACGAAATACGCGCAATAATCGTTGCGCTTAAAAACGTTGCTGGTGTCAAATCGTAAATTGTAAATCGTAAATCAAAATGCCTGAAAGAACAGAAATATCTACCCTCGGAGAATTTGGTTTGATCGATCACCTTACCAAAAATTTCGAATTGCATAATGCTTCTACTATTGTTGGTATAGGCGATGATGCAGCAGTGATCGATCACTTCGGTAAACAAACCATTATTACAACGGACCTGTTAATTGAAGGTATTCATTTCGATTTAATGTATACGCCGCTAAAACATCTTGGCTACAAAAGCGTGGTCGTTAATTTAAGCGACGTATATGCTATGAATGCAACGCCAACACAAATAACGGTAAGCATTGGTATAAGCAATCGTTTTAGTGTTGAAGCGCTGAACGAATTTTATGAAGGCATTTATGCAGCCTGTGAAAAATATAATGTTGATCTTGCCGGTGGCGATACGTCTTCTTCACAAAAAGGTTTTATTATTTCGGTTACTGCAATTGGCGAAGTTGCGCCCAATAAATTTGTAAAAAGAAGCACAGCGAATAAAGGTGATCTCATTTGTGTAAGCGGTGATTTGGGCGCTGCATTTCTTGGTTTAACATTGCTTGAAAGAGAGAAAAATATTTATATAGAAAATCCCCAAATACAACCAGATCTTGAAGGAGAAGATTATATTGTTGGGAGATTTCTGAAACCTGAAGCAAGAAAAGACATTGTTGAATTTTTTGAGGAACAAAAAATAATTCCAACTGCCATGATGGATATCAGCGATGGATTGAGCAGCGAAATATTACATATCTGTAATCTAAGCAATGTGGGTTGTGTTTTATATGAAGAAAAAATTCCTATCGCAGAACAAACCCGAAATGCTGCTTTTAAGTTCAATCTTGATCCAACAGTTTGTGCATTGAACGGTGGAGAAGATTACGAGTTACTGTTCACCATTAAACAAGATGATTACGATAAGATCAAACTCAACGAAAACATAAGCGTGGTAGGTTATATAAAAGATATCGAAGAAGGAAACAAATTTTTATCGAAGGGCGGGAACAGTTTTGATATAACCGCACAAGGCTGGAATTCTTTAAAGTAGTTTTTTTATTATCACCATTTGACCTAAATGATAATGCGCATGTTCAACCATTCCCTGGAAATTTTTATAGTAAGAAGATCTGCCGGTTGGTGATGTTTCAAATAATTTTTCCGCTGGAAAATTTTTAACAGCATCCGCAAGCTGAACAAAAGACACACGCGTTTTTTCTTTCAGCTCACTCCAGTCATTTTCATCTTTTAATACATCCACATTAAAACCGTTTGAATTAGGAACGGATGGATTGTTGCCTTTTATTCTTTCCATCATAACGCCATTCCAATAATACAAATGATGCAGCAACGAAGCAATCGTATTTTTTGAAGCAGCAGTTTGTTGCTGTGCCTGCCGCCATGTAACATCACTCAACGTATTTGCAATGTTTACATCTGTCCAGTTTTCACCGTCGTATACATCAGTTACATGCATTGCAATCGCATTCAGAATATTCATAAACATGTTTTTATAAACTTAAGAACATTGCGTGAATAAAAGATTTTTATTGCGTTTTGAAATAAGAATAATTTGCCATATAACATTAATCCTCAAAACTAAAATCTGTACGCATGAAATACAAACTGCTTGGAAGAAGCGGCTTAAAAGTTTCTGAATTATGTCTTGGCACAATGAGCTTTGGCGCGCAAGCCGGTTGGGGCGCTGATAAAGCAACCAGCTTTAAAATAATGGAAGCATTTGCAAATGCCGGCGGAAACTTTTTAAACACGGCAAATATTTATAATCTTGGTAACAACGAAAAAATCATCGGTGAATTTTTAAGCAGTCGTAACAGAGATTATTTTGTGCTTGCAACAAAATATTCATTGCAGGATAACAATAAAATTTCCACTGCAAGTGTAAATAATCACAGGAATCTTATATGCAGTGTTGAAGAAAGTTTAAAACGATTACAAACTGATTTTATTGATGTGTTGTACCTGCATATTGGCGATCGATACACGCCAATAGATGAATTATTATATGCAATGAATGATTTAATTAAGCAGGGAAAAGTTTTATATACAGCAATGAGCGATGCGCCTGCATGGATTATTTCAAGAGGAAATACAATGGCAGAACTCATGGGTTGGAACCAGTTTGTAGCAATTCAAATTGAATATAATTTATTGCAGCGCTCAGCCGAGCGTGATCTGATACCAATGGCAAAGCATTTTAATATCAGCATTACTCCATTGGCAGAACTTGATACATTTAACACGAGACATTTACATAACGACAGCGCTCGCATAAAACATAACAATCGCTTAAATGCAAGCAGCCGACGTATTACACAAGCAATAATTACTGTTGCAGAAAAATTAGAAACTGACCCATCGCACATAGCTTTGAAATGGGCAATGCAACAACCGTTTTCTGTTATTCCAATTATTAATGCAACGAGCGAACATCAACTCCTGGAAAATTTAAAAGTAGTGGATGTAACAATTTCTGAAGAAGACATGAAACATCTTAATGAAATAAGTTCTGTTGATTCTAAAAATTTAGAAAAGCCTTCCAATGCGGAAGCCGTGCAAATGAATGCTTACGAAAGCATGTATGTAAAATAGAAATGCATTAGTTTTAATGCCCAAAAATATTTAACTGCATTTTCCTGTAACTATAAATTTTGGTGGCCATAAAGTTCTGCTGCATACAATAACTGAAGCAGCTGGCTTATTTATTGGCTTTCGTTACTACGTTTATTTAAAAAGAAAAAAAGGCGATTCAATTAATTCTTCTAATCGCTTGTGGATTGTAATTGCCGCAACAATCGGCGCTTATGTTGGCAGTCATTTATTAGGTGGTTTTGAAAATCCACCCGCAGTATTTCAATCACAAAACGTGCTTCTTTATTTCTATTCAAACAAAACAATTGTTGGTGGTTTGTTGGGTGGGCTGATTGGCGTTGAAGTGATGAAGAAAGCAATAAAAGAAAAAAGTGCTTCGGGTGATTTGTTTACTTATCCTTTAATACTTGCGATGATCATCGGGCGCATTGGCTGTTTTAGCATGGGTGTGCATGAAGAAACTTATGGCTTACCATCATCATTGCCATGGGCTATGAAGTTGGGTGATGATATTCCAAGACATCCTGTAAGCTTGTATGAAATTATTTTTCTTATTGCTTTATGGATTTTCATTGCATCAGTCAATAAAAAATATGTGTTGGAAAAAGGAGCTATGTTTAAAATTTTTATGATTGGCTATCTAAGCTTCCGCTTTCTGCTGGATTTCATCAAACCACATTACAGATATAGTTTTGAATTATCAACTATTCAAATTGCTTGTCTTGCAGGATTAGTGTATTATCATAAATACATAACTCATCCAAGAGAATTATTAAAGGGAAACACGATCGAGCTTCATTTTTCTGTTCAATAAAACTTTAGTTTTATAAAGAAGATTATAACTACAAACTGTCAACTGAAAACTACAAACTAATCATGCCGGAACGTCCATATACTTATTATGATTTCACGATCAGCCTTTGCCCGGTTTGTTTAAAACGTGTTGATGCCAAAATTGTGTTTGAAAACAATAATGTTTTTATGCTGAAGAATTGCAGCGAGCATGGTTTTTTCAAAGTACTTATTGCAACCGACAAAGAATATTACAAGAACATCCGCAATTATAATAAGCCAAGCGAAATGCCTTTACATTTCAATACAAAAACTTTATATGGCTGTCCTTATGATTGTGGTTTGTGCGCAGATCATGAGCAGCATAGTTGTTTAACTGTGGTTGAAATAACAGATCGTTGCAATCTTACTTGTCCAACGTGCTATGCAATGAGTTCGCCGCATTATGGCATACACAGAACAATTGAAGAAGTAGAAAAGATGCTGGATATAATTGTTGCAAACGAAGGAACACCAGATGTTGTTCAAATAAGCGGCGGTGAACCAACAATTCATCCGGATTTTTTTTCCATACTTGATATTGCTAAAGCAAAACCAATTCGCCATTTAATGGTGAACACAAATGGAATTCGCATTGCAAAAGATAAAGCGTTTACAAGGCAGCTTGCATCATACATGCCTGACTTTGAAATTTATCTTCAGTTTGACTCTTTTAAATCAAATGCTTTACAACAATTGCGTGGTAAAGATTTGACGGATGTTCGCAAAAAAGCATTGGAGCATTTGAACGAATTCAATCTTTCAACAACCCTCGTTGTTACACTGCAAAAAGCTGTGAATGATGATGAGATTGGTGAGATAATTGAATTTGCATTGAAGCAACCTTGTGTAAGAGGTGTAACATTTCAACCAACACAAATTGCAGGAAGGCTTGAAAATTTTGATGCATCAACAGACAGAATTACGATGACAGATGTTCGCCAAAAAATTTTAGAACAAACAAATATTTTTCAACCGAACGATTTGATTCCTGTTCCCTGCAATCCTGATGCGCTGGTTATGGGTTATGCATTAAAATTAGCAGGACAGGTTTTTCCCATGACGCGTTATGTTGATCCTGCACATCTTTTAAATAATAGTCGTAACACAATTGTGTATGAACAAGACGAAGCTTTGCATGCACACATGCTGAAAATTTTCAGCACAGGAATTTCAGTTGACAGGGTGGAAAATAATTTTAAAGAACTGCTTTGTTGTTTACCTGAAATTTATGCACCTGGCTTAAGTTATGAAAATTTATTTCGCATCATTATTATGCGGTTTATTGATGCTTATGATTTTGATGTACGCGCCATTAAAAAAAGTTGTGTGCACATTGTAAATAAAGATGGGCGAATTATTCCCTTTGAAACAATGAATATGTTTTATCGTGATGAAAAAGAAATTTATACAAAGCAATTGCAGCAAGCAGCAATGCCATCAACCAACAAAAAAACATTTGCATGAAGAACTGGAAACTCATTCCTAAAATAATTGCAATTAATTGTGGCATTGCAGTTTTACTCGGGCTGTTGATTGCCATTGGAAATGGAGGAGAAGATTTTGGTTTTGTGTTTGGTGTTGTATGTCTTATTGCAGGCGTATTAGATCTTGGTGTGGGTATTTTACTTTTACTTATACAACTGAAAGAATGGGGGCAGGGTTTTTTAAGTTGTGCAGGAATTTTGTTATTGTTAAGTGGAATATCCTGCGGAACAGGGTTTGCTAATTTAAATTTTCATTAAGTATGACCTACGATGAATTTATATTAACGATCGAGAATGATGACTTTCCAACATCACTTCCATTATACATGCAGGCATTATGGTACGATGCAAAAGGCGACTGGCACAAAGCGCATTCTTTAATTGATTCATTAGATGATAAAAATTCGTGCAGGGTACACGCTTACTTACACAGAAAAGAAGGCGATTTAAATAATGCCGATTATTGGTACGGGCGTGCACATGCAAAAAGACCCTCAATAAGTTTACAGGAAGAATGGAAAGCAATTGCAATTGATTTATTGCTTAAAACAAGTTAGTGGCTTTGGCGTAACCCAGGCTTACGAAACTATCAAATGCTTAAAATATTTCGGCGCCTTTTCCATCAGTAGGTTCCGAAACTCGGGTTTCATAATGTGTTTTACCATCATCGCTTTTGAAAGTAGAACCATGCCATAACATCATCATCATAGCAAAAACAAAAACAACAACAAAAGCAATAAAAGTGGTAACTGTAAAACCTTTTACATCGTGAGGATCTGAATGAGCAGACATAAGTTTATTAATTTTAAATGCGGTTATTTCGCTTCAAAAATAAGCAACATTCTTAAACAGCGTATTTCATCATATTTAAAACAAGGTCAGGATCAGGGCAATTGTTTAAATACTTATCTTTTTTTCCATAAGCACAAACACCAGGATAATCTCCCCTATTCATTTCAAGATCTTTTATAATTTGAAAATGCAAATGCGGCGGCCAGTTACCATTTTCTGCAGGCATACCAAAATGCGCTATTTCTTTTCCGCGAATAACATAATCACCAGCCTGTATATTGTTGATATCATTCAAAGAAATGTGACCGTACAAACTGTAAAAGGGAATGCCATCCAACTGGTGCAATAAAATTAATGTAGCGCCATAATCGCCCATCTTGTTGTTAAATGCAAAGCTGTGCACCATGCCACCCATAAACGCAAAAATGGGTGTGCCTGCCTCGCCCCAAATATCAATACCTAAATGCAAGCGGCGCGGTTCTTCGCCGGGTTTATCTGCATCAAACACTTTACTGCGGCTATAAATATTTCTGTTCTCAGCATAACCGCCAATTCCATATAAAAATTTTGCACCTTTTATTTTTTGGTTGATGTAGCTTGTAAATCTGTCTGCATCATCTAAAATCTCATTGCTTAATTCTTTATTGGTTGAAGTAAAATTCACGTGCAGCAGTTTATCTTTTTTTTCGTTAAAAGGAACTACTGCATGAAAAGTATGCTGATACTTTTTTAGTGAAGCACTTAGTTCGGGATTATTGATCATTCTTCTAAATTACATCAACCAATCTTCGCTACAAATAACTCAAATTAATTTTCGGATTAAGTGCCAGCAGTGTTTGATACATTAACTCAATCGTATTTTCAATATCATCCCTATGCAGCATTTCAACTGTTGTATGCATATAACGCAGAGGTATTGAAATTAAAACAGATGGGCAGCCGTCATTCGCATAAGCAAAACTGTCTGTATCAGTTCCTGTAGTTCTGCTAAGTGTGCGCCATTGCACCGGAATTTTTTTCTTTGTTGCAACATCTTCAACAAAACTCAAAAGTTTGTTGTGTATAGCAGGCGCATACGCAAGTGAAGGTCCTTTGCCGCAGGCAATATCACCCTCAACAATTTTATTAATCATTGGTGTTGTGGTATCGTGCGTAACATCTGTAACCAAAGCAATATTTGGTTTAATGCGGCGTGCAATCATTTCAGCGCCACGTAAACCAATTTCTTCCTGCACAGCATTTACAACATACAATCCAAATGGTAATTTATTTTTATTTTGATTGATGAGCCGCGCCACTTCTGCAATCATAAATCCACCAACGCGGTTATCAAAGGCGCGACCGATATAGTATCCGTTTGCGAGTTCATCGAAGCCTTCTTCATAAGTAACAACAGCACCAATATGTACACCCAAATCTTCTACTTCCTTTTTATTTCTCGCGCCACAATCTAAAAAAAGATTATCCGGTTTTGGCTGCGGCTCTTTTGCATCGCTGCCTGCATGACGTGTATGAATTGCGGGCCATCCAAACACAGCTTTTACCGGTCCTTTCTTTCCATGAATGATAACTCTTTTTGCCGGCGCCACCTGGTGATCTACGCCGCCATTTCTTTTTAAATAAATTAAGCCCTGGTCGTTTATATAATTTACAAACCAGCTTATTTCATCTGCATGCGCTTCAATCACTACTTTAAATGCAGCATCAGGATTAATTACACCCACAGCAGTTCCATACGAATCGGTAAAAGTTGTATCAACATATGGACTTATATATTTCAGCCAAACTTTTTGCCCGCTGCTTTCAAAACCAACAGGCGATGGCGTATTGATATAATTTTTTAAAAATTCAATTGACTCGTTTGTAACAATAGATTTTTTCTTTGTGGTTTTTGTCTTTGCCATAATTTTTTAAAAATAAGATTGCCAAAGTTAGCAGCTTTCATTAATCGGTAACCGCACTGAATTGTTATTGTTTAATATTGCATAAGCAGCAGGCGAGCATGAAAAAAATTATCAGGTTTATTTTTCTTGGCAATTATTTTATCGGTTTACTGGCAATTGCTTTATCAATTGAATCAAACGTACAATTACGGCTGCCGCTAAATTCAATTTCATATTATGTTCTGCTTTTTGCAATTACTGTTTTTTATTAC
>DASZUY010000038.1:0-19237 GCA_035547495.1 Parafilimonas sp.
CACAGGAAATGAAAATAGTAATGAAACGATTGGCGCAGGTTTGAAAGAAGCTTTGAGCGAAGCAGGAGAGTGGGGTGTATATATGTCAATACAAGGCGAAGTAATTCCCAAATATTCAAATCATCTGCGATTGAGCAAAGATGAAAAAGATGCCTGGGGCATTCCGCAACTTATTACTTCTGTTGATTATGATGACAACGATGAAAAAATGTTGAAGGATTTTTTAACACAAGGTGCAGAAATGCTTGAAGTGGCAGGATGTAAAAATATTCAGCAACACGACAGCAAACAAGCACCGGGTTTAGATATTCATGAAATGGGTGGATGCAGAATGGGTAAAGATCCTAAAACTTCTATGTTGAATAAGTGGAATCAATTGCATTCCTGCACAAATGTTTTTGTAACAGACGGCGCATGTATGACGACTGTCGGCAATCAGAATCCTTCACTCACATTTATGGCGATAACCGCACGTGCCGCAAATCATGCAGTGGAAGAATTGAAGAAAGGTAACCTGTAATGAACAATGCTTCTGCCCTCAATTAAAAAAATCATTCTGCTCTTAATGCCTTCACAGGTTTTGCCACCGCAGCACGAACGGTATGAAAAATTACAGTAAGCAATGTTAGCGCTAACACAATCAATGCTGAAAGTATGAATGGCGTTATTTTAAGCCCTGTATTGTAAGGAAATATTTCAAGCCATTTACTCATAAAATACCACGCAACAGGAAATGCGATCAAACAAGACAATCCAACAAGCGCAACAAAATTTCTTGTTACGAGTGGAATGATTTGCGAAACCTTTGCGCCCATCACTTTTCTTATGCTGATTTCTTTTTGCCGTTGTTGTGTTGTAAATGCAATTAAACCTAATAAGCCCAAACATGTGATGATGATTGTTAGAATAGAAAATGCAGTAAATATTTTACCACGCTTTTGGTCTGCCGCATATTGAGAATTAAAATCCTGGTCTAAAAAAGTATAAGCAAAAGGCAGATCAGCAAAATATTTTTTCCATGATTGTTCAACCGATGCAATAGTTGTATTGATGTTGTTTGCATCAAGCTTTAGTTCTATCATGTTGCTGTTTGGTCTGTAAAAAAGAATTAACGGTGTAATCGGGTTGTATAAAGATTTCTGATTAAAATCTTTTACCACACCAACTACTTCAAGATAGAAATTAGATGTATCTCCCGGAAATCTTACTCTTTTACCAATCGCATTATTTCCCCATCCATATTCCTTCACCATATTTTCATTTACAATGATGCTGCGTAGAGTATCGGGCAATCCCGAAAAAGCTCTGCCCTGCACGATCTTCATACCAAGTGTTTTAAAATAATCTTCATCTACACCATAACAATCCACACCTTTATCTGTATGTCCATTTTTTGTTTCGATGGTAAACAGGTTGAAAGAAATGCCACTTCCGGGAACACCTTGCGAAGTGCTCACTGCAAGCACATGCGGATTATCTCTTACATCATTTTTAAAAGCGCGAATATTACTGCTTACATCTTTATCTGAATTTGCGGTTATAGTTAATACTTGTTCTTTATTAAAACCAAGGTCTTTGCTGCGCACATATTTTAGTTGTGCATACACCACCCATGTGCAAATAAGCATGATCATTGAAATAGAAAACTGAACCACTACCAGTGCACGGCGTAGTGTAACATTGCTTGAACCCTTTGAAAGATTTCCTTTTAAAACATTTACAGGATTGAATTTTGAAAGATAGAAAGCAGGATAACTGCCGCCAACAAATCCAACAAAAACAATAATGGCTAATAACGTTAATAAAGTATCCGGCTGAAATAATGTAGCGAATAAAATAGACTTACCTGAAATTGAATTGAATGTTGGCAACAACAATGCAATAAAACCAATACTCAGCAATAATGCAACAACTGCTGTTAATGTTGACTCAACAAGAAACTGTAACACCAATTGTGATTTGGTTGAACCTGTTACTTTTCGTATGCCGATTTCTTTTGCTCTTCTTGCAGAACGCGCTGTTGTAAGATTCATGTAGTTGATGCATGCAATGAGCAACATAAAAAATGCAACTGCAGAAAAGATGTATATGTACGACATGCTGCCAAGATCTTCAGGTTCATTTGTTGCATCGGAATGCAAATGAATAGAAGTGATGGGCTGCAAACCGAATCTCATTTTTATATTGAACTGCGCGAAAATGGGAGCGAGGTATTTATCGTACACAGGTGCGAGTTTCTTTTGAAATGCTGCTGCATTTACATGTGGCTTCAGTAAAACATAAGTATAAAAACCAAAACCTCCCCAGTTATTTGCAAAGTCTGCCGGCAAAGAACTTCTTGAAATAAGTGCATTAAAAATGATGTGCGAATTTTTTGGAACATCTTTAATTACAGCAGTTATTTTGTATACATCACCATTTGCATTTTCAAGTGTTTTTCCAATATAACTTTTGTGGTCACCAAAATATTTTTCTGCAAGCGATTGTGTTAACACAAGTGAATTTGGCGCCGTTAATGCATTGTTTGCATTGCCTTGAATAAAATTATATGTGAACACGCGAAACAGGTTACTGTCTGCATACATCACTTTATCTTCATAAAAACGCAACGCACCATTTTTAAACATGGTTTTATTACCGGGGTTTCCCCATAACCTTGTTGCTTCTTCTACTTCAGGATAATCTTTGCTCAGTGCCTGCGCCATCGGGAATGGTGTTATTGCCCATCGCATCGTATCTTTATCCGGCTCTTTTACAAAAGCTTCTATGCGATAGATTCTGTCAGCCTTTTCATTATAGCGGTCATAACTCAGTTCGTCTTTTATATAAAAAATCAGGAACACGCTAAATGTTATGCCGATGGTTAATCCAAGTATGTTGAGTAAACTATACCATTTATCGCGCATAAAGTTGCGTAATGCAACACGAAGAAGATTTTTTAGCATAAAAGTGTTTTAGTTATTTTTCAAGCTAAGAAATATTTCGTATCATACATAAACACAGAGCGCAATTGATGATTGATTTTTTTTAAATGGTTTATTAAACGGTTAAAAGGCTGCGTCTGCAAATAAAATACGCCAGGCGAATACATCTGGTATGTTTATATAAAATTCTTTTTATGGTTAACAAAATACTTTCCTGTTATTTTCTTTAAGTGTTATATTGATCACTTCGTGCGCAGCAATTGGCAGCATATTTAAAGCCGGCGTATGGGTTGGCGCTTTAATCGTTGTAGTAATTATAGTTGTGTTAGTGCTTATGTTTAGGAGAAAGAGTTAATAATAAGCTTAAGATGTAATTCACAAAAAATTTCAGAAAAAAAAAATTTTAATTGATCAAACTTTTAAAGCCTGGTTGCAAATAGTTTTCGAGGTCTTTAAATGAAATAAAAATTTCTACTTCACCCATTGCAAAAGGACCAATTTCATAAGGCGTATAAGCAAAATTTATTCCCTTGCCTGTTACATAGAAATTATCGTTTGGTTTTATTTCGTTTTCAAATAAACCAGCTGTTGTAAGTGCATCGGTTGGTTGCAAATCATTCTGCTTTCTGAAATTTCTTTCCAGCAACGCTTGCAATTTTGCAATACCAGCCGCATTTAAAATATCGCTTAATCCGAGTTTTTTGTTTTGAGTGATATCGTACGAAGTATAAACCGTTCCATAGTTTCCGTGTGCACCTCCTGTATAAGCATATGTATCTAAAGCCAACGACAAGATTTTTGAAGACTGGAAACTGATCAGCAAATTGGTTGATACATCATAATTTAATGTGGCACCCATATCTTCTGTTTGCATATCGCTGTTGCTTTCAATATAATCCTTAAAAAATGCGTTTTCATTTTTTTCAAGAATGCCGTCAATATTTTTGTTTGATGATGAATCATCAAACATTTTTCTTATTTCTGTTTGAATAAATACATCTGTAGGTGAGTTGCCTTTCGGCCAAACACTCGAAGCCTCGAATGTGGCGGCGGGCGAATCTTTCATGCTATTACGCAATAACTTTTCACCTTCTCTGTATTCGAATGTAAACTGTAAAGGCAGTTGCGTTTCCATTAAATCTACATTAAATGTATTGTTGTTATCGCCTTGTTGCCATGTGCCCTTTGCTGCGTTATTACTAAATGATAAAATAAAATTTTCTGTTTCGGATGTTCCGTTGGTAGTAAGAAAAACTTCGCCTTGCCTGCTGGTATCTTCACCTGTAAAATAAATTGGTTGTTGGGTTGAATTGTAATAATAATAGCCCAGGAAGATGTGTCCATATTGATGCAAGTGCATTGTGACCGGATATTTGTTAATTGAGCCGTCTAATAATGTATAGCTATTTATTTGCGTAAATGCATTAGCTGTTATAAACAATGCAGCGATGAGTAAAATACGTTTCATCAGAAGTGAATTCTCAACAAAGATTATAAATCTCCTTTATACTTTCAGTATGCGTTTTTGTAAGATTTACAGTTAATGTATCTCACTTTTATTGCTGTTTCTTATTCTTCATTTATCAATAAGCATCCACATCTCAAATACTGCGACTAACTCACATCTTACATTCAATATACCATTATACAGATACCCGTATGCGAGAAAACACTTTAGAATATGTTGAATGAGTAATTCGCAGGCTGTTTATAACATAAGAGAAAATGTGGAGAAAACTTTTTTTGCTAGCTATTGCTTGGCATAATTTTCGCTTTTTGCGAAAAGTTTTTTAGAGTTGACTACTTCTTACCTGGTTGTCAATTTCATATCAATTCCTCTGTAAAATCAATAAAATCGTCCATTATGAAAACAGTACTACTTGCTGCATTATTGCTATTTATTTGCGTACAAAGTTACCAGCAATCTATTGTAACCAGAATTGGTAAAAGAGTTTATCCGGTAAAAGCTGCCGATAATACTTTAGGCTTTGATCCTTCTAATCTTAAACCAGGAGACACGCTTGTTCTTAAGGCATCGCAAAACCCATATAGCTGGGTTTCATTAACTAATGTTAACTCAATTACAATAATTAATGAAGGTGGCCAAGTTGTTTTAAATTGGTTTAATAACGGAGCCATTCCCGGTGGTTTTCTTATAAACGGATGTAAACATTTACATCTCACCGGAACCGGTGTAAAAAATATTAAGTACGGTTTTTTAGTTACCACACCTGCTAACAGAGGTGTAGGTGTTGATGTGTACGGCCGTTCTGCATGGATTGAGGTTGATCATTGTGAAATGTATAATAAAAATGCAGGTTTCTGGGTGAAAGAAGAGCAAGCCGATGCTGCCTGTGATCCCAACTTATCTTTTCCAAAATGGGTGTTGCATGATTTCAAACTCCACGACAATTATATTCACAATACCTCTGCTGAAGGTATGTATCTTGGTTCTACTGCACCCAATGGTTTCGAAGGCACACAGCATCCGTCTGTTTATTGTACTAATGGCCGCGGCGATAGCTTATTGCCTATGCGCTTAGGGAATTTTTATATTTATAACAATGTTTTCGATAGCCTGAGCCGTGGTGCTATCCAGTTAAGCGGTGCTGATAGCGGCATGAGTAATATTTATGGTAATAAAATTACAAACGTAGGTTATGAATACAATAATCAGCAAGGCAATGGAATAGTACTTGGAGGTTATACTTCTGCAAACGTGCATGATAACACGATTTCTCATACTTATGCCAGCGGCATTTTTTCTCTTGGAGCCGGTTGGGTAACAATTCATGATAACAAGGTTGATTATTCCGGCTATTTAAATGGCCGTATATCTCCGGGCTTTGCAAATATTGAAGTTGACACAAGGCAAACGAACCATCCTTCACCGGGCAAATGGCATAACCCGCAACGACTAACCTTTATAGTTAAGAACAACCAGTTAGGTACCAATACCGATCTTAGCATTAGAGTGTACAACACATATAATACTTTTACTGATAATAATATCATATGCAACAATACAATTATCAATACAAACACTCCGGCAACTATTGCAATTAATGTAGGCGTTACCGTTTTAAACTGTTCGGGAAAAATCATTAGTAAAGCTGCAGCTACAACTTTAGAGCAAACGTTTTCGGCATTCCCCAATCCCACGCAAGATGTTCTTCATGTAAATCTACCCAGTAATTTAACTGGCAAGATTTCATTGAGTATTTATAATGTGGCAGGTGTTTTATTACAAACCAAAAATATAAGCAAAGTCAGTGGTGGCACTAACGAAACGCTAAACGTTCAATCACTAAGTGCAGGTTTATATATTTTGCAAATATTAAGTGGTGACACCAAAACCAATTTGAAATTCATAAAAGAATAAACCGGTTTTTGCCCTAACGAAAGTGCTGTAAAAAAAATGGTCTTGGTATTTCTTGGCCTATAAAATATTGATTGTTTTTAGTATGCTTGTGTTAGACAATCAGCAAGAGTAAGGCTGAAAAACTTTACAGCACTTCGATCGGTGCTGTCCACCTGAACGAACCCCATTCCATTACAAGTGTTCCATGTTTAGTGTCATCCTGGATAATAGAAATAGTGAACTCTTCCACGGGCGTCTGTAACGTCTGCATGGTAATTTTTGCTGTTCCCAGGTCGTGTGAACTGTTGTATTCAGTACCCCACTGTCCGGTCTGCCTGTTTACAATTAAATCAACTCCATCTTTATGCGGCACCGTCCACAAAGTATAAGTTCCGGCAGATAGCTGCATACCCGCAAGTTTTATCGGGGCTGAGGTTGTAAACTGGGTAGCAGCATTTGCTCCTGTTCGCCATACACGATCGTATGGTATTACATCACCCAGCAACTTTCGTCCGCGCATAAGCGGTCGCCCGTAGTCAACCATAAATATTGTATTGCCAATCTGTGCATGTACCGTATCCCGTACACTTAACTGTTTCACAATTCCATTCCTTGTTTCTAATGCCTCAAAGCGGTTGGCAATGCTTTTTACATCCGGTGGCACGGCGAGACGAATTACCTCTACTTTATATGTTGTGCGATCGCCCGAATAACTGAGCAATTGATAATTAGAATCCATTACTGCTTCACCGGTCCCTGATAACCAGTCGTGCGTAATCTCCATTTTATTTCCGTCAAGAAGTTTTACATGCGCTCTGCCCAATGGAAACCGGTCAAACTCGCGGTCGATATAAAACTGCCTCATATCTACGGTACTCCCAGCTGCAAGCTTTGATGCCACTGCACGCTTTAAAGCTGCAGCAAAGTATAACTCATACAAACTATACATTTGTGGCACATGAGCAACTACCATGCTGCCACCACTAGCAAAATCACGATTTATGGTTCCTGTGCTGTCTGTTTTTGAGAGATGAACCTTATTATTGGAAACATCAGCAGTTACTTTACGCTCACGTTCATTCGGCGGTTCGCTGGGCGTGTGAATATCCATTTCAAGATGTGCGATACTACCATCTTCGTTAAGCTTAATTACCGTATGTCTTACATGTACACGCGGAAAGCGGTCGACTTCATCACTGGTAAGAGTATTACCCTGCTGCGTTATACTCTCCACAGAAACAGTATCATCACCAAGCCGTGCAATAAAGCCGTAATGTTCAGTTTGTGACGTATTACAGGAAATGAGTAAAACCATTGCACAGAGAAAGAAGCATATAACAGGCAAGTATGTTGAAAAGGAACTGTATCGTTTGATAGTTTTAATACACATAGAATATAAAAGTTAAAAGCGAAACAATATTCATTTTACAATAGATCTCTTTAATATTTTAGTTGCATGTGGTGCGAATAGAAATTTAGAATCGGCATATTTATTTTATTCGTTCGTTCTCAAACTAACAAATTACTTTATATCATTTCGAAATAAACAGAGTTTCTAATGTATGACCTATTTGAATGGTTTATTAAAATGTTAAAAGGCGGCTTTCATAAAGATGGCAGATAATATTTTACATTAAGCAGAATAACTATTCAACAACTTAAACTGAAATTGCCGGCAGGTGGCATTTGTTTGTATAATGAAGTTCAGTGGTGTAAAATACTTTCCGGATGGACATATTTCAGGTTGCTGTTCATTCTGTCTAAATTATATTTTGATATAACCCAATTCATGGGATAAGGAACTAACGTATCACTGAGGTTCATTGGCAAATTGATTACTTCAAAAGGCGATCCTGTTTTTTTAAGCTTAGTAGTGTTCATGAAACTATTTAATTTTTTATTGGCAAGATTGGTTTGCATTCCGTATGTTCCTAATACTGTAAGCAATGGCGCTGCCGCATCGTTTATTACAGGATTTAGGCTATGTTCTTTTGATTTATCGCTGCCATTAGAAATATAGATCACTTTAAATACAAGCTTGTTTTTATACTGCGGGTATAACTTGTTTGTACTATCATACATTTTGCGCTCTATATATTGTAATAATTCCAGCGTAATGCCTGCACCGCTGTTATCAAAATAGCCGCCATCAACAAAATACTTACTACCTATTGCACCGGCTGGCGAAATGTATGGAAACCTTGCACCGAGTATTACCGCAGTACTCAATCTTATATCGTGCATTGAATCTTTTGTATGCCTGATCTTAACGGTATCTATCAACTTTAGAATATCGAGCCGTTCTGTGATTTGAGAATCTAAACGAATATTGCTTATAACGCCCGGTGAGCCTGACTGAAGGTTTGTTGTGTTAATAAATAACGCCGGTAGTCTTCCGGTTGTATCAAAAACAGCGTTAATGGATTTACTAAAATAATCGCTTATAATTTTGCTGTTGGAATTATGTTCCATTGCTTTCTCCAGTTCCGCTGCCCTGTCATCAGTAAATAAAAAAGGTATTATATGTTTAAAAAGATCAGGGCCTAAAAATCTTGCGAAAGAAGAAGACAGGAAATCACTTTCGAAAAACTTCCTGCTTTCTAACGAGTCGTTTATTGATTTTCCATTATCAAGTTTGTGATCTGCATTTGCTTTAAGCAGGCTGTAAAAAACTGCATTGCCAACCGAACCGCCAGATGCACCGGCAAGGCTAAATAAGTGTGTAGAAAATTGGTTGTTGATTTTTGATGAGTCTTCGAGTTTTGATAAAACATCTGCAACCCAAAAACCACTTTTAGAAGCGCCGCCATCAGACATAACAAGATAAACCTTATAATCCGTACTGCTGTCTATAGCAGCTTTGCGTACAGGGTTGTTTACCCATTTCAAAAAAAATGCATCAATGCTATCTCTGTTACCAAATGGCAATTTTGTTTTTGATTGCGGCAACCGCACAGTATAAGGATTATAGATTGCACCATAAATTATTGCCAGCACCAAAAGCGGCAACCAGAAATGCACGTTGAATTTAATGGTGATATATTTTAATATGCATATAAATCCAACCCAAAGCCCGAAAGCTAAAAGTGTGATGCCTATTGCACCGACGCTATCTGCTAATGTTGGCAGAAACACAATCAATATATAAAATGCTGCTACCAGTATGGCAAATACGTTGTATGATTTGCGCCAGGTTTTTGATCTTTGAACAAACGTTATTTCGTTTCTGTTTTTATTAATCAGTTTTCTTCTCCATATAACAAAAGCAAGAAATGCAACCTCGAAGAAAAAGAAAAGTATAACTAACAGGAGTGCGCTGTTCTTGCGATAAACAGTCACATTTATTTTTGCTGTTACCGCTTTAACACCCAGATTAAACAGGATGATTATAACAACGATATAGATAAACGCAATGAAGCCGGATATAACAAGTAATTTCTTTTGTTCAGGAGATTTGTAATCTGCTGTAAAGGCACTGGTGAGCAGTATAAAAAAAGCATTATGAAAGGCGAAGATTAACCATAAAATCCACGGCTGAAGATGAATAACCGGCAGGTTTAAAATAGCAATCTGTAAACAAACTGCAACATTATATCCCAGCAATCTTGGCAGCACCTGAAAAATTTTTTCATGTGGTGGCTGGCATTGAGCAATATATTGATCAGAGATGAGCCTGCTGCTAAACCATTCAAAAAGCATCCATATTAATATGCTGATAATTGAAAAGAAATAAGGCCATGCATTTTCATAAGCTTGCATCAGCATGTCTTGCCCAATATCAATTTTTACAATAATGAAATAATAAAGGCTAAGAAATATAATGCCGGGGATAAAAAGATAAATCGCTTTTAAAAGCGTTAATAAAAATGAATCGCTTATTCTTTTGTAAGTTTCATCTTTCATACGGCAGTATTTATGGTATGTGCGTAAAGAAGGATAACATTACTAAGTAAATTTACTTATTCAATTTTAATTGTAACAGGTATGCAAGCTGCTAATTTTGAATTTGCCCGAAACGAATTAATAGCTTTAGCCTCAATCAAAATTTTATGAACAAAATAAACATCGAAGAAAAACTTGCGCTGATTCACGATTACTGGAATCCGCGTGTTGCAGGTGAATTAAACGGTCAACAGGTAAAGCTGGTAAAGTTTAAAGGCGGGTTTGTTTTTCATAAACACGATAACGAAGATGAAATGTTTTTGGTGTTGAAAGGAAGTTTTAAAATGGAGTATCGCGATAAAACAATAACTGTAAATGAAAATGAATTTGTAATTGTGCCGCGTGGTGTTGAACATAAACCTGTTGCTGATGAAGAAGTGTCTGTAATGTTGTTTGAACCTGCATCAAAATTAAACACAGGCAATATTGAAAATGGATTTACCAAACATGAACTTAATAAAATCTGATCATTGACCATGATAAAAAAAAATGTTTTAGTCTTTGCGATTTTTATTTCTACGCATTGCATCGCACAACAAAAATTTTTATTTCGCGATACAACACAAACCATCGATGCACGTGTAAATGATTTGTTGCACCAACTTACACTTGAAGAAAAAATTTCTTTGCTCGGTTATCAAAGTCCTGCAATTGCAAGTTTAAATATTCCTGCATACAATTGGTGGAATGAAGCTTTGCATGGCGTTGCACGTGCAGGCAATGCAACTGTTTTTCCGCAGGCAATCGGAATGGCTGCAAGTTTTAATAATGATTTGTTGCGTGAATGCGCCGATGCAATTTCAACAGAAGCAAGAGCAAAGTATAATCTTGCATCGCAAAGTGGCAATCATTTTCAATACATGGGTTTAACTTTTTGGTCTCCCAACATAAATATTTTTCGTGACCCGCGTTGGGGTCGCGGGCAAGAAACGTATGGTGAAGACCCGTTTCTTACGGCAACAATGGGAACTGCTTTTGTGCAGGGAATTCAAGGCAATGATTCGATGCACTTGAAAGCGGCAGCATGCGCAAAACATTATGCAGTGCATAGCGGACCGGAAAAAGAACGTCATGGTTTTAATGCGATTGTTGATGAAAAAGATTTGCGCGAAACATATTTGTATGCATTTAAAAAATTGGTGGATGCGCATGTTGAAGCGGTGATGTGTGCATACAATCGTGTAAATGGTGAACCTTGTTGTTCTGCGGAAACTTTATTGCATAATATTTTGCATAAAGAATGGAATTTCCACGGGCATGTTGTTACTGATTGCGGCGCACTGGATGATATTTATACATCACACAAAACTTATCCAACAACAGTTGAAGTTGCTGCGGCTGCAATTAAGGCTGGTGTTGATTTGGAATGCGGAAGTATTCTGCAGGATGATGTGATGAAAGCCATCAGTCAAAAACTTTTAACGAAGCAGGATGTTGATAGTGCATTATATCATACATTAAAAACAGAAGTTAAGCTTGGCTTTTTTGATGATAGTTCATCATCGCCTTACAAAACATATTTTGCAGATAGTATTGCGAACGATTATCATAGAATGTTATCGCGCAAAATGGCTGAACAAAGTATGGTGTTATTGAAGAATGATAACAACCTGCTTCCGCTCGACATAAAAAAATATCCGCAGTTGATGATTGTTGGTCCGAATGCTTCATCGTTGGATGCGTTGATTGGAAATTATCATGGTGTAAGCGATAACGCTGTAAATTTTGTTGAAGGAATTACAAAAGCAGTTGGTGTTGGTGCACGTGTTGAATATGACCAGGGTTGTGATTATAAAGACACCACACATTTTGGTGGTATTTGGGCAGCAGGTAATGCAAACATTACGATTGCATGTTTGGGTTTAACGCCTGTTTACGAAGGTGAAGAAGGCGATGCATTTTTATCTGACAATGGTGCTGATAGAAAAACATTGAGCATTCCTGCTGCACACATTGCGTACTTAAAAGCTTTGCGCAAAGGCACAAAAAATCCAATCGTTTTAGTTATTAATTCGGGAAGCGCTGTTGATATAAGTGAAGTTGCGCCGTATGCTGATGCAATCATTCTTGCATGGTATCCCGGCGAAGAAGGCGGCAATGCCTTAGCTGATGTTTTATTGGGAAAAGTTTCGCCATCTGGTCATTTGCCGGTTACATTTTATAAATCTGTTGAGCAATTGCCTGCATATAATAATTATGCGATGCAGGGTAGAACCTATCGTTACTTCAATGGTGAAGTAGAATATCCTTTTGGTTTTGGTTTAAGCTATACAAAGTTTGATTATGCATGGAATGAAAAGGCAATCATTAAAAATGATTCAATTAGTTTTTCTATCAATATAAAAAATACAGGCAATTATAAAGGTGATGAAGTTGCGCAGGTCTATGTGGAATATCCAAACATACCTCGCATGCCATTGAAAGAATTGAAAGCATTCAAACGCGTTTCTCTTGATATCAATCAACAAAAAACAATTCAGTTTTCTATTGCCTTAAGCGAATTAAAAAAATGGAATCTTGATAAAAGCGATTGGCAATTATATAAAGGCGATTATATAATTAATGTTGGAAGTAATAGTGAAGACAAGAAATTAATTTCAACATTTCATCTTAATTAATATTGAATGATTGATTTAAAAACAGCGCTTCAACATTGCTGTTCAAGTTGGGATATAATTTATGCGTTAACCTAAAAGAAAGTCGTTCAAAAGAAAAACCCTTTCAAAAACGAAAGGATTTTCCTATCATTCATTCTATTTTTATCTCGCTTCAGCCATGTGCACAATATCTTCTACTTTATAAGCGCCGGCATCTAATTTTTCTTTCGTTTCGCTGAATGCTTTTAATGTGCGTTCAATATCATCATCCGTATGAGCAGCCGTTGGAATTAAGCGATAAATAATATGACCTTTTGGAATTACAGGATACACAACGATCGAACAAAATATGCCGTAGTTTTCTCTAAGATCTGTAACCATTGCTGTTGCTTCTGCAACACCGCCTTTCATGTAAACAGGAGTTACAACAGAGTTGGTATTGCCAATATCAAAGCCATAATCTTTTAAACCATTTTGCAGTTTTAATGCGTTTTTCCAAAGCTTATCTTTTAGTTCTGGGGTTGAACGCAGCAGCTCTAATCTTTTTAAATTACCAATTACAAATGGCATTGGCAAACTCTTCGCAAAAATTTGTGAGCGGATGTTATAGCGAATAAAATCAATAATGGTTCTTGGTCCGGCAATAAATGCACCTATAGATGCCATCGACTTTGCAAACGTTGAAAAATATAAATCGATATCATCCTGGCAACCCTGTTCTTCACCGGCGCCTGCACCCGTTTTGCCTAATGTTCCAAAACCATGCGCATCATCAACCAATAACCTGAACTCATACTTTTCTTTTAATGCACAAATTTCTTTTAACCTGCCCTGATCGCCAGCCATTCCAAACACACCTTCCGTAATAACTAAAATGCCGCCTTGTTTTTGTTTTTCTATTAATGAAGTTGCGCGCTGCAGTTGCTTTTCGCAATCTTCAACATCATTGTGACGAAATACATAACGGTGACCCGGATGTAAACGCAATCCGTCAATTATACATGCATGCGATTCTGCATCATATACAATTACATCATGTCTTCCACACAATGCATCGATGGCACTCATTATTCCCTGGTAACCATAATTCAAAAGAATAGCATCTTCTTTATGTTCGAATGCTGCAAGCTCTTTTTCAAGCTGTTCATGATAAACACTGTTGCCGCTCATCATGCGTGCACCCATTGGATATGCAAGACCAAATTTTTCAGTTGCTTCTGTATCTGCTTTGCGCACTTCAGGATGATTTGCTAATCCCAAATAATTATTCAAACTCCAAACAACAACTTCTTTACCACGAAACTGCATGCGATTAGCAATCTCGCCTTCTAATTTTGGAAAAGTATAATAACCGTGCGACCTGTTTCTGTGTTCGCCAATAGGTCCGTAATTCTTGATAAGTCTTTCAAAAATGTCTGCCATAGAGTATTAATTTCTGTTCAAGTTTAATAATGTTTGCCGGAAGTAAAAATTCGATAAACACGAAAATAATAAATAAGAATATTTATAGTGCTGCATTTGAGAATCGTGCAAAAGTATTTGATAAATTTTGTTTGTGTTCTAATGATCATGTTAAGAATTGTACTTATATTTTTGTTTGAATGAGTGAAGCACATTATAAAAACACATTGATTGAAGAACTGATCAGCATCTGCGGTAAAGAAAACGTCTTCACTGATGAAGAATCACTGGATCGTTATGGTCATGACGAAACTGAAAAATTAAATTATGCGCCCGATGTTGTTGTTAAACCAACATCTGCAAATGAGATCAGCAAAATTTTAAAATATTGCAATGAGCATGTAATTCCTGTTACGCCGCGCGGCGCAGGCACAGGATTAAGCGGTGGAGCCATTCCGCGAAATGGTGGTGTTGTTCTATCAACAGAAAAATTAAATAAGATAATTGAGATTGATGAGCGCAATCTGCAGGTTACAACGGAGCCGGGTGTTATAACAGAAGTCTTGCAAAACACGGTAAAGGAAAAAGGATTGTTTTATCCGCCTGATCCTGCAAGTCGCGGCTCGTGTTTTATTGGCGGAAATATTTCTGAAAACAGCGGCGGACCAAAAGCAGTTAAGTACGGTGTTGTAAAAGATTATGTGCTGAACCTTGAAGTTGTTTTACCAACAGGTGAAATAATATGGACCGGCGCAAATGTTTTAAAAAATTCAACAGGTTATAATCTTACGCAATTGATTGTTGGAAGCGAAGGCACGTTGGGCATTGTTACAAAGATTGTGTTGCGTTTAATTCCATTACCAAGATATGATCTTTTAATGCTTGCGCCGTTTGCATCGTTAGAAAAAGCAAGCGAAGCAGTGAGTGAAATTTTTCGTGCCGGTTTTACGCCGAGTGCAATGGAACTTGTTGAAGTGGATGCATTAAAAATTGTAAGCAAAATGGTTGACAGTTATGCTGTGCCGGTGAACGATGACATTGCCGCGCATTTAATAATTGAAGTTGATGGAAATGATGTAAATGTTTTGATGAATGAAATGGAATCTATTTCAGAATTACTGCAACAGTTTGATGCAGGCGAAATTTTCTTTGCGGATGATGCACAACAAAAAAACGAATTATTGAAACTGAGAAGGAGAGTGGCAGAAGCAACAAAGCTTGCAGGTTATACCATCGAAGAAGATACCGTTGTTCCCCGCGCTGAATTACCTGCATTAATTAAAGGCGTAAAAGCGTTGGGGAAACAATATGATTTTGATGCAGTGTGTTATGGTCATGCAGGCGATGGCAATTTACACATCCGCATAAAAAAAGAAGGCATACCCAACAGTTATGGCAATGAAGAAATGAATAAAATTTTGCGTGCATTATTTGAGTTAGTAAAAAGTTTGGGCGGAACCATCAGCGGCGAACATGGTGTAGGTCTGATTCAAAAAGATTTTATGAATATTGTTTTGGATGAAACTAATCTTCGGTTAATGCGTGAAATAAAAAAAGTTTTCGACCCTAATAATATCTTAAATCCCGGTAAAATTTTTAACCTGTAAAATCTCTGATACATCTTTGCGTTAAACATCAAACAACAACATGAAGAAAATAATATTAGCACTGCTGGTAATAATAGCTGCACAAGCATTGAATGCGCAGGATAACTATAACAATGATAATGCTGATGACAAAGGCTTTAAAAAAGAAAATGTTTTTTTAGGTGGAAGCATTTCTTTAGGCTTTGGTTCCGGTTCGTTTGGTATTGGAGCGAATCCCGAAGTTGGTTATTCATTTGCGCAATGGCTTGATGGTGGTGTTGTGTTTAACGTAAATTATAACTCGCAAAAAATATATGATGCAAATGCATCTGGCTTTCAGTATGTAGGTAAAGCTTCAAGTTTTAACTATGGTGGTGGCGTGTTTTTCAGGGCATACCCGGTTAATTTTTTATTCGTTCAACTTCAACCTGAAGAAAACTGGATAGCATATACACAAAAAGATGTTGGTACAGATCTAAAGTATAAAAGCACTGTAAACGCAACGAGTTTAATTGGCGGCATTGGTTATTCGCAACGCGTAATTAGTGAAGGCAATTATTTTTTTATGATCGGGCTTGATCTTTTAAATAATGCTAATTCTCCTTACCAGGATGGCTATGGTCATGCACAGCCAATTATTCGCGGCGGCTTTGATATTTATCTTCATCCATCAAGGAAACCAAAGCCTGCGGGTCACGTATTATAGTCAAACCTTCTTTCCAGTCGCTTAGTAAAAAATCTTCTGATTGCATTTTTTCAATTTGTGCAATTAAATGATCGTAATAACTATCAGCATTCAGCAATACTATTTTTTTGTTGTGAATGTTTAATTGATTCCATGTAATCATTTCAAAGAGCTCATCCATCGTACCATAACCACCCGGTAAAATAATAGCTGCATCGCTTAATTCATACATCATCTTTTTGCGTGCATGCATGTCTTCAACAATATGCAATGCCGTAAGCATTTCATGCTGTCGTTCTTTTTCATTCAGCAAAGAAGGAATTACACCAATTGCTTTTCCATTATTTTTTAAAACGGTGTTGGCAACAATTCCCATTAAACCATTTTTACCACCGCCATAAATGAGCTGGATATTTTTTTGTGCGAGTATTAATCCTACTTCCTCTGCATGTTGCGCAAACAATTTATTTTTTCCAACATGCGAAGCGCAAAAAACTGCAACAGAGTTCCACATTAATTTTGTTTTGCTTGCAAGTTATCTTGTATTTTGCCAATACATTATCATCATTAAACAAACTCAATGTCTCCAACACTTCTATTTGTTTTTGTATTGATATATTTTTTGTTACTGCTCGGTGTCGCGTGGTACACAAGCCGCAATGCAGATAACAATTCATTCTTTATCGGCAACCGTAACAGCAACTGGATGCTCGTTGCATTTGGAATGATCGGCACCTCATTAAGCGGAGTAACATTTGTGAGTGTACCGGGAACCGTTGGCACTAATGGCTTCGCATATTTCCAGGTAGTAATTGGAAATTTTATTGGTTATTGTTTGATTGCATTTATTCTGTTGCCGCTGTATTATAAAATGCAGGTAACATCCATCTATAATTATTTGCTAAACCGCTTTGGAAAAATATCTTATAAAACAGGCGCTTTATTTTTTATTGTATCACGCACACTTGGCGCAACAGCAAGATTGTACCTGGTGATAAACGTGCTGCAGATATTTATTCTTGATAATATGCACGTTCCTTTCTGGCTCACAACATTTATTATTTTATTAATGATCTTACTGTACACTTTTGAAGGTGGTGTTAAAACAATTGTTTTTACAGATATGCTTCAAACCACGTGCATGTTACTCGGTCTTATCGTTTGCATTTATTTTATCATGAACACACTTGGTTTTTCGTTTGGTGATACCATTCATTCATTACAAAAAAATAATTACCTGAAAATTTTTAATACAGATTATAAAAGCAGTTCTTTTTTTCTGAAACAAATTATCGGCGGTGCATTTATTTCAGTTGGCATGACGGGTCTTGACCAGGAATTGATGCAAAAAAATATCAGCGTTCGCACGTTAAAAGGCTCGCAGAAAAACATGCTTACTTTCAGCAGCATCTTTGTGATTGTAAATTTTATCTTTTTGTTTTTAGGTGGATTGCTGTACGTGTTTGCTGCATCAAAAAATCTTTCAGTTAAAGGTGATGATCTTTTTCCAACAGTAGCTTTAAGTTATATGCCTTCTGTTGTTTCCATCATTTTTATTATTGGATTGATATCTGCTTTATTTCCCAGCGCAGACGGCGCTTTAACCGCACTCACTTCGTCTTTTTGTATTGATATTTTAGGATTAAGACGCAACACATCACTCACAGAAAAACAAATTAAAAAAACAAGGATAACGGTACATATAATATTGGCAATAGTTTTCTTTTTATGCATCATGATCTTTAAATGGATAAATGATAAATCGATCATCGGCGTCATTCTTACCGTAGCAACTTATACATATGGTCCGTTGCTTGGTTTGTTTATGCTCGGCATTTTTACAAAAAGAAATTTACCGCCAAACTTTTCTGTTGTAATTGTATGTATTGTTGCGCCGGTGTTATGTTACATACTCAGTACGCATTCAGCAAAATGGTTCAATGGTTATCAAATAGGTTATGAGTTGCTGCTTATAAATGGCCTGCTTACTTTTGCAGGACTTTTCCTTTTATCAAAAAAGAACATGAATGCAGTGGATTGAAAAAGTTGCTGAAGATTACGCAGAAAAGTTTACTACAAAGCTGGACGATGCTTTACAAAAAATTTATGACGATACATTAGCGCATCACGAACATGCGCACATGATGAGCAGTGATGTGCAGGGAAAATTTTTAGAATTTATTAGTGAGTTACTTCAGCCAAGATATATTTTAGAGATCGGAACCTTTACAGGTTTTAGCGCAATATGTTTAGCAAAAGGTTTACAGCCTGGCGGCGAGTTACACACCATTGAATTGCGCGAGGCAGATGCTAACACTGCGTGGAAAAACATTTGTGCTGCCGGAATGGACAAAAAAATACATTTACACGTCGGCGATGCAAGGGAAATTGTTAAAAATTTAGATATTTGCTGGGATTTAGCCTTTATTGATGCCGACAAAACTTCTTACATTATATACTATGAAGAAGTTTTAAAACGTTTAAGTGACCGGGGTTGGATTTTAGCCGACAATGTTTTATTTCACGGTCAGGTGCTTGAAGAAAAGATTGACAACAAAAGTGCAATAGCCATTGCACAATTTAATGATCACGTTTTAAAAGATACAAGAACAGAGCAGGTGTTGCTAACAATAAGAGATGGCCTGCTACTGATAAAAAAGAAATACTGATGAAGAAAATTCTTTTTTTTGTTTTTGCTGCCGCTTTATACTTTAATGTGCAGGCGCAAAACGATGATGCTG
>DASZUY010000039.1:0-10086 GCA_035547495.1 Parafilimonas sp.
TGTTTGAGAACTACGGCTTCAAAAATTATTATAACCAGTTTTATTATGCAATGGGCGTGAAGGATCCGCTGCCCGAAAAATTTGCTGAACGTTATGCAAAATTTAAATCAAAGCCGGGTTATGAAGCGCGGCACATCAATAAAAAAAATCTTGAAAAACATGCACAGGAATTTGCAACCGTTTATAACGCTGCGTGGGCACAACATGGCGAGGCAAAAGAAATATCTGCAAAAGATGTAATGAAGTTATTCAATAAAATGAAAGCGGTGATGGATGAGCGTGTTATTTGGTTTGCTTATTATAAAGATGAACCCATTGCGATGTGGATCAATATTCCGGATTTGAATGAATATTTTAAACACTTCAACGGCAAGCTTGGCTCGATTGAAAAATTGCGTTTGTTGTGGATGAAAAAAAATAATGCGTGCAGAATTTTTACAGGCATTGCATTTGGTATTGTTCCAAAATTCCAGGCGCTGGGTATTGATTCATTTATGATCTATGAAGCATCTATCCCTATTCAATCGCTGAATTGGTACGATAAATATGAAATGGGCTGGGCAGGTGACTGGAATCCAAAAATGATAAATATTTATAAAAGTCTTGGCGCTTCACAAAGTCGCCGCATGGTTACGTACCGTTACATTTTTGACGAAGAAAAAAATCCGTTTGAAAGACACCCGGTAATGGAGTATAAATAAGATTCAAGTTGCAATTTATTTTTTCATCCAAGCAATTGTTTCTTTTATTCCCTGTTCATAGCTTGTTGGTGTAAAGTTGAAAGCTTTATCAAATTTTGATGAATCAAAAACATATGCGTATTCATTTTGATAAAGCATTTCATACAACTCTTTCATTAGCGGATTAAACCAGCTTAATATTTTCAACATAAATTTTGGAATCACCTGCACTTTTTTCGTGCCGTTTGTTTGCTGCGCAATCAACTCAACAAATTCTTTGTGCGTAAGTGCAGGCGAAGCAGTAGGCATGTGCCAGGTTTGTCCAAACGCTTCATCGTGTTGAGATAAAACGTACAATGCTTTTGCAGAATCTGTAGTATAAGAATATGAATGCGGCAAATTTGCATTTACAAAAACCTGCGGCGTTTTGCCTTTTATCAATTTATCAAATGCAAGCACACCAATTACACTTTTTCCGCCGGCATTTGGGCCATAAAAATCTGCAGCACGTGCAATTAATGCTTTAATATTTCCTGCTTTCATTTCATTCAATAACATCGTTGCAATTTCAGCACGCACTTCTCCTTTTTTACTAACAGGTTTAAAGGGCGCTTCTTCCGTCATCGCACCATCCACTTTTCCATACATATAAACATTATCAAAAAAAATAAGCTTCGCATTTGTTGCCTTACATGCATCAATTGCATTGCGCATGATCTTCGGCCATTTTTTCTGCCACACTTCAATCTTATAATCCAAACCAATTAAAAGATAAACAATATCTGAACCTTGCACAGCTTTCAAAACATCATTATAATTTGTTGCATCTGCAGCAATTGTTTCTGCACCGTTAACAGGTTTTGGTGTTCGCGAAACCAATCTTACCTGTTCATTATTTTCAAGAAGTATTGGCACTAATTCATTTGCAATGCTGCCGTTTGCGCCAAGTATAGTGTGTAACATTTTTACTTAATTTAAAATTGATAATTCAAATTGAAAAAAACAAAGACTACTCAATTTCAATTATCCTATCGCCTGTTTTAAATCTTCAATTAAATCATCTGCGTCTTCAATACCGATGCTTAATCTTATCAAAGAATCTTTTAAGCCATTTTTAATTCTTTCTTCTCTGGGAATTGAAGCATGCGTCATTGTTGCGGGATGATTGATCAAACTTTCTACGCCGCCTAAACTTTCTGCCAACGCAATTATTTTGGTTGATGATACAACACGTTTTAAAGTTTCAGCACTTTCATCTTTCAATTCAAAACTTATCATACCACCAAAACCACGCATTTGTTTTTTTGCGATGGCATGATTTGGATGATCTTCAAAACCCGGCCAATAAACTTTTGCAACCTTTTCATTACTGCGTAAATAGTTTGCGATCTTCTCACCATTCTCGCAATGCCGCTGCATGCGTAAATGCAAAGTTTTTATTCCGCGCAAAACCAAAAAACAATCCATGGGACCGGGAACTGCACCGCTGCTTTTTTGTATGAAGTATAAATCGTCGCGAAGCCTTGCATCATTCGTTACCAAACAACCTTGTATCACATCACTGTGTCCGCCCAAATATTTTGTAGAAGAATGCATCACAATGTCTGCACCAAGATCAAGCGGGTTTTGCAGATAAGGCGATGCAAAAGTGTTATCAACACAAACCATAATATTTTTTCCTTTTGCAAGTGAACACACTTCAGCAATATCAACAATATTCATCAACGGGTTTGTTGGGGTTTCAACCCAAATGAGTTTTGTATTTTGATTGATTAATTGCTGAATGTTTTTTGTGTCGCTCATATTTACATAATGAAACTTCACACCAAACTTTTCAAAAATTTTTGAGAACAAACGATACGTTCCGCCATACATATCATTCGATGCGATAATTTCATCGCCCGGTTTTAATAATTTAATTACGGCATCTGTTGCTGCAACACCGCTGCTGAATACCAAACCAAATTTTCCGTTCTCAATTTCAGCGCAAGCTTTTTCCAATGCAGTGCGTGTGGGATTTCCTGCGCGTGAATAATCATATCCCTTATGCACTTCCGGTGACGACTGAACATAGGTTGATGTTTGATAGATCGGCGTCATGATTGCGCCGGTTGATGGATCTGGTTCTGAACCTGCGTGTACACATGTTGTACCGTTGACAAAGCCCCCAACCCCTGAAGGGGAGTTTTTATAGTCGCTCATATTTTTATTTTCTAATTAAACTTTATCGAATTAAAATGCAAAAGTATTGGTTGATGTTTGAAGTATATTTATCAAATTGATGAATAGGCGAATGGCTATAATTCTAACGAGAAATAATTGGTAACTTAGTTGTTTAAAGCTGCCAAATAAGATTATGTCAATTGAATTACCAGAATTAGAAATAATCGAATCAAATTCTAAAATAATTAAATGGGAACAACTAACTAATGATTACTCTTTACCTTATAGAGCGGGCGAGAAACAATCTTTTAGATTATCCCCTTACAATCTTGAGTTTAAATCAATTTTTGAAATAACAGGAATTTTTCATGTAACTACCATAGAGACCGATTTTATTTTAGATACAGAGATAAGAACTATCGCCATTTTAGAAACAGGTGGAATTACACCAAAAGCAGAACAATTATATAATGTATATCTTAGAATACGTCCTCAATGGATTGGTAACATATTACAAGAATCTATGAAAAGGGGATATCAATTAATTTTAAATCAAATGCCGCCTGATTCTTTTGACAGAATGAAAAAATATCTTGAAAAAACCATTTATCATTCTATAGAGGATTAACGACATCACGAAAACTAAGATAATGCTATTTTAGAAAAGCTTATTCAATGTTCAGGTTATGACTTTCATTAATAATCATCTCCGCTCATCACCCGATTAACACAACTTAACAGTTGCAAATTTTATTTTTTCAAATAGAAAAAATTATACGTTCGATACCAGAAAATTCAAGTTCGTACCATTTTTATATTACTTCAGCAATCCTCTTCACATTTCATTAAAAAATATTAGCGCACTTTAACATACCAATGGTGTATAACCACTTGACTCGACCCTACATACACGCATAATTTCATGTATTCAAAAACCGAAAAAACAAGAGTTATGAAAAAGATTATTTCCTACGCAGCCTGCATGATGATAGTAGTTTCAGTTGCTGCCACACCTACATCAAAAGTATTAAACGCGTTTAACGAAACATTTCCAAAAGCCAGCAATATAAAATGGAGCGATGATAAAGAAGGTTATTTTGTAAGCTTTATACAGAACGGAAATTTTGAAAAAGTTTTGTACAGCAAAAAAGGCAATTTTGTTTGCTCCTGGAAATACAGCGATGGCAAAGAACTTTCAACACCGATCGTTATGGCGCTGAAAAAAAATTATAAAGATTGCGAAGTGAATGGCGTTACAGAATATGCAACTGATCAAAATGTTACTTACGAAGTAAAAATAAGTAATGAGAAGAACTGGTATTCGGTAAAGCTTTCTGCTGATGGTAAAATTTTGAATTCAGATAAATATTATAATTAACCGGCGCTGAAATTTTCGTAAGCAAATTTTTTCACATCAGGAAAAAACGAATTATAACATTGCAATAGTTCAGCATAATTATTTTTAAAAGCATTAAAAACATGCGTGCTGTCATTTAAATATTGGGCACGACGTGCTAAACCGGCAAAACTTTTTTCCGCTCCGTTTAAAGTTCTGTAGTTATAAAGCCAGTTATCTGATTGCATGTACGGAAACATGCGCGCAAATTTTTCAGGCAATACAGTTTGATAAACTGAAAGTGTTTTATAAACAGACAACGAAAATTTCAGGAGGCTTTCATTTGTAAATTCATTTTCGTCGAAGGCAAGAAAATGATCGTATGCAACATCAACAAAAGCGCCGGCATATAAACCAACAACAGGTTTAAAATATGTCTTTGCTTTTTTTGTTGATGGATGTGCATCTGTAAACTCATCAATTTGCCGGTGAAGACGAATACCTTTTTGAATGTCTTGTGAAAAATCGAATTGCTTTTTTCCTTTCACAAAATCGCTGATCATATTGCCCACTAAAGTTGCAGGCTCGTTAAACGAAAGATATGCGTGGGCGAGATAATTCATATGAAGAAGCTTCGAGCTACCAGCTGCGAGTAATCAATTTTTTCTGCTCGAAGCTAAAGCCCGCGGCTTTTTATTTTACATTTCTATTAAGCCAGTCTTCTATTGTTTGCAGTGCAATTGGCGCGATCGTTTCTTCCAATTGTCCATACTCCTGAACCGTACATTTATTGCATGTTTGAAATAAATGATTTAAGCCGGGCAATTCTTTTGTCTCAAAATTTTTTGTTCTTCCTTCTTTTAATGCCGCATTTACTGCAGGTAAATTTTGTTGCGCTACAACTTGTATATCCCTGCTGCCGTTTAATGCAAGCACTTTTACTTTTTTAAGATCTGAAAGATAAGGCTGCGGATCAAACTGAATAAAATATTTAAACCATGGACTTGATACCTGCGCCGCCATTGTTTTTGCATATTGTTCGTTATCGTTTAATGAAGTAAATCCAAGTTCATGTGTTGTTGTGCTATCTGTTTTCGCATACCAATCATTCACAATTTGCAAAGCATTCGTTCTTGCAGTTGCAGTATCCTGCGCACTCACTATTGCATTTATCACTTGCTGATAAACAGGTTTAAAATTTTCAACGGCTGCATCAGGCACACCTAAAGATTTTAAAAAAGCTGCATTTTGCTCCGTCATTAAATCAATAATTTTTACACCGGGCGCAGCAAGCAACACAATAAAATCAACGTCTTTTCTTTGCGATGCGACAACAGGCGCAATCATCGCACCTTCGCTGTGACCAAGCAATCCAACTTTCTTATCATTTACTTCAGGTCTTGATTTAAGATAATCGAAAGAAGTGTTTACATCATTCACAAAATCTGCAGTGATTGATGTTGCGAAATCGCCGGTGCTTTTACCAACGCCTCTATCATCCACACGCAACACAACAAAACCATCTTTTGTTAATGCATCTGCAATTACAGCAAAAGGTTTATGATAAAAAATCGTTTCATCGCGATCCTGTGCACCGGAACCTGTTATCAGCAACACGGCAGGAAATGGACCTTTGCCTTCCGGGATTGTAATGGTAGCACCGTATTGCAAACCATTGCCATTATAAATTACATCTTCACTTTTGTATGGAAAAGGAGGCTTTGGTGTTTGTGGACGTACAATATTTTTTGCAGTAAAAGCAACAGCAGCGCGATGAAGATCGAGCGGAATATTTGCACCTTGTGTAAATGTGCCGCTCAACGTTGTATCGTTAACCAATGTGCCTGTATAACTAACTTTTATTTTATTGATGGTAAAGTTTAAAACTTCATTGCCATCTGCAACTTTGCTTACCTCAACCTTATCGCACTTTATGCCCGAGACATTTTGATCAGGACTATCAAGCGTTCCTTCATACAAACCATTCTGCGATTTTGTTACATGCAACACAAGACGCAGTTCGCCCGGCACGTTAAGTGTGCCGTTCCATATACCTGTAAAATCTGTTTGCGCATTTAAAATATTATAAGCAAATACCAACACCAACAATAAAAATTTATTTTTCATTTTTAACTGCTTTTGATTTTCTGTACAAGTTGTATGAATAAATAACAGGAATAAGAACAAGTATTATAACGAGTGCTATTATTACAAAACCTGCAACGTCTTTGTTTAAAAGTAAGGCGAGCATAGCGAAAAACAATCCTCCAAAAAACCAAAGTCTGCCCGCGACATGATGCGTTTTACGCCAGTTGTCTTCGCTTTCGAGCGTCCATGGCAAACGAATGCCTGCAAAATAATTTGGCTGAATGTTATACATATTATTACCAAGCAAAGCAAACAATAAACCCATGGCAACAAAAACAAATTTCAGTGTAAGACTTGCATCGTTATGCACCGCCTCATAAATAACCATTATCCAGATGGCTGAAAGATAAATTGAAACAGCAACCGCCATTCTGCGCATTCTGTCTTTATTTAGCGAAGCACTCTTCCGCGGATCAATTTTATAAATGTTTGATATAACCAAATACACAATTGCGTTTACAACAGTAAGCACTAAAATAAGAATAAGGAGATCGTGTTTGCTTCCATATTTGTCAACATTACCTTTAATATCAAAATGCATCGGAACTTTTTCGGGAATGTGGTTCCAGATAATTGCGAGATAAATTGCAGGTATCAGCATAATAAGCCAAATAACCCTGCGTAAAAACTTATTCATTACTTGCGTTTTTTAGTTTTGAATTGCATAACCCATTTTAAAATATCATCCATTACAGTTGTATTTAAAGAGTAAAAAACAAACTGCCCTTCTTTTTTTGTTGTAACCAGCTGCGCCTGTTTTAGCAGATCAAGATGATGTGAAATACTGGGAAAAGAAATGTTGAACTTATCAGCTATTTCACCGGCAGTCATATCTTTCTTCTGCAGCATTTCAAGAATCTGCCGGCGCGTGGCATCGTTCAAAGCCTTAAACAAAATATTCATTTAAACGATTGTATATTTAGACAAATATCTAAATAATTGAGGAATCCGCAAAGCCGTTCTTCATCTTTTTAAAATAAATTTAAAGATTGATTTCAGGATAGATTCTTAAGTGACTGATTGATCCGGTTGAAGATTTCTTCATCAGGCAACAACTCCGCAATAAATTTTTTGCCGATAACAGTTTCGTATAATTCAATATAGCGCTGAGAAATTGTGTTCACCCATTCATCACTCATTGCAGGTACAGTTTGTCCTTCCTTGCCCATAAAATTATTAGCGATCAGCCATTCTCTTACAAATTCTTTACTCAATTGTTTTTGCCGTTCACCTTTTGATTGTCTTTCATTAAAACCATCCGCATAAAAATATCTCGAGCTGTCGGGCGTATGCACTTCATCCATCAAATAAATTTCATCGCCCAACTTACCAAATTCATATTTGGTATCGGCGAGTATTAAGCCTTGTTTTAACGCAATTTCTTTTCCTCTTTCAAACAGCTTTAATGCATAGTTGCTTAATGTTTGCCATTCACTTTCTGTAGCAAGATTCTTTTCTATAATTTCTTTTGGGCTGATGTCTTCATCATGTCCTGCTTCAGCCTTAGTGCTTGGTGTAATTATCGGTGATGGAAAAAAATCGTTTTCTTTTAGTCCATCAGCCATTTCTGCACCGCACAAAATTTTATTGCCGCTGCTGTAAGTTCTCCATGCATGACCAACCAGGTTTCCACGCACTACCATTTCAATTTTAAAAGGCACACATTTTTTTCCAATGGAAACATTTGGTGCCGGAATATCCATCAACCAGTTAGGGCAAATGTCTTTTGTTGCATTAAGCATATAAGCCGCAATCTGGTTTAATACCTGCCCTTTGTATGGAATTTCTCTCGGAAGAATTACATCAAAAGCAGATATGCGATTGCTGGCAATCATCACTAAAAAATTATCGTTGATCGTATAAACATCACGCACTTTTCCCTTGTAAAAAGCGGTTTGATCTTTAAAACTGAATGGCTGTTTCATAACGCAAACGTAAAGAGTTAAATAATCATCACAACATATTTGAGAAAATTACGTTACATATTCAAATATTGTCCACACCGTTCGACAATATTTTTTTAAACAGAGTAATTAAAGCATTATATTGCTTATCCAATAAAACGATCTTATGAGAAATGCCCCGAAAGTCTTGCTATGCATCTCTATGCTTTTTTTGGCATTGACTAAAATTTACGCTCAGCAAGCCACTACTATTACCGGCAATATTAAAAACAGCCAAACAAAGGAAAATCTTTCTGCTGTATCCGTAATCGTGAAAGGAAGTGCAACAGGTACCTATACAGATGAAAAAGGTAATTTCAGATTGGTTACAAATGCAAAGCCGCCATTTACTATTGTTATAAGTTCTATAGGCTATGCAGAAAAAGAGGTAAACGTTGAAAGCGATAACCAAACGATTAGCGCAGAACTTGAGCCGTCTTATGCTTTGGGACAGGAAATAGTTGTTGCAGCTTCGCGCTTACCACAACGCATTTTAGAAGCGCCTGTTACCATTGATCGCATTAATGCGAATAACATTCGCAATGCACCCGGACCGAATTATTACGATGCGCTTGGAAATATAAAAGGTGTTGATGTTGTGAGTTCGAGCTACACATTTAAAACGATCTCTACACGCGGGTTTAATGGCAGCGGTAATTTACGTTTTAACCAGTTGGTTGATGGAATGGATAATTCTGCGCCGGCACTTAATTTTTCTGTTGGTAATGTTATTGGTCTTACCGATTTGGATGTTGATAATATGGAATTACTTTCAGGTGCATCTTCTGCATTGTACGGTTCAGGTGGAATGACAGGAACTTTATTAATCAATAGTAAAGATCCATTTAAATACCAGGGCTTCAGTATACAGGTGAAAGAAGGAATAATGCATGTTGATGATTACAGGCATAAGGTTTCACCCTTTCATGATTTTTCATTCAGATGGGGCAAAAAAGTTTCAGACAAGTTTGCTTTTAAAATTGGCGCAGAATATATTCAGGCAGATGACTGGCAGGCTGATGACAGTACAGATCTTTTACGCAACAACGTTTACAGTAAAATCACACCCGGTACGAGAGCAACAGACCCGAATTACGATGGTGTAAATGTGTATGGCGATGAGGCTAGCGCAAGTTTAGTTGGCTTAGGACTTTCGCCTATTTTAGATCCTCGTACAAATCCAAGTTTGTTTCCGATCGAACAGTATTTAGGGATTACACCAGGTAGTGTTCTAAATCCTACACAGCTAAATCAGTTGCTTGGTGTTTATGCTGCAGATCCTAATACATATGGTGTGTTATCGCTTCTTAGCGGCAATATTATAAACGGAAGATACTCGAACTCAGATGGATCACCAGTAAATGTAAGTCGAACTGGATATTATGAAAAAGACCTTGTAAATTATAATGCTTATGATTTTAAAATTTCTGGCGGATTATATTATAAACTATCAGCAAATACTGAAGCCTCTTTAACCGCTAATTGGGGTGAGGGAACAACTGTTTATACAGGTGCAGATAGATACTCTCTAAAAAATTTCAGCATTGGTCAATATAAACTTGAATTTAAAAACCCTGTTTGGTTTTTAAGAGCTTATACTACTCAAGAAAATTCGGGGGATTCTTATGCAACAACATTAACAGCGTTGTCAATAAATAATCAATGGAAATCAAATAAACAATGGTTCACGGATTATTTTAATGCATATACAGCGGCAGTTGCAGCAACTCCGGCGGGTACACCACCTTCAACATTAGATGCGTCAGCTCGTGCTTACGCAGATCAGGGCAGATATTTGCCCGGAACAAAAGAATAT
>DASZUY010000040.1:0-26602 GCA_035547495.1 Parafilimonas sp.
AAAAACATATGATGATAAGCATTCACTTTTGCAGGCAAATTCAACACAACATGAAAAAAATTACGGTAGCAAAAGGTGACGGCATCGGTCCGGAAATAATGGATGCCACACTCAAAATTATTTTGGCTGCAGGTGCAAAAATTGAAATTGAAGAAATAGAAGTAGGAGAAAAAGTTTATCTCGCCGGCAACACTTCCGGCATTGCAAAAGAAGCATGGGATGTTATCAGGCGCAATAAAATCTTTTTAAAAGCGCCCATCACTACACCACAAGGTGGCGGTTATAAAAGTTTGAATGTAACAACCAGAAAATTTCTGGGCTTGTATGCAAATGTGAGACCGTGCAAAAGCCTCTATCCTTTCGTAAGCACAAAACATCCTGAAATGGATATTGTAATTATTCGCGAAAACGAAGAAGATTTATATGCAGGTATTGAACACCAGCAAACAGATGAAGTAGTGCAATGCCTGAAACTGATCAGCAGACCAGGCTGCGAAAAAATAGTGCGTTATGCTTTTGAATATGCAAAGCAATATGGAAGAAAAAAAGTTACCTGCTTTACGAAAGATAATATCATGAAACAAACGGACGGATTGTTTCATAAAGTATTTGATGAGATCGCAAAAGAATATCCAACAATTGAACATGAACACTGGATAATTGATATCGGCGCGGCAAAGATGGCTGATACACCTGAAGCTTTTGATGTAATTGTAATGCCGAATTTATATGGTGATGTATTGTCGGATGTTGCAGCACAGATAACAGGTTCAGTTGGGCTTGCTGGTTCCGCAAATATTGGTGAAAGCTGCGCCATGTTTGAAGCGATACATGGTTCTGCACCACGACGTGCAGGTCAGAATGTTGCCAATCCCTCGGGTTTATTGCAAGGCGCTATTATGATGTTAAATCATATTGAACAAACAACAGTTGCAGAAAAAGTGCAGAATGCATGGCTGAAAACAATTGAAGATGGTATTCACACCTACGATATTTATAAAGAAGGCGTAAGCAAAAAATGTGTGGGTACAAAAGAATTTGCAGAAGCGGTTATTGAGAACCTGGGCAAACAACCGCAGCAATTAAAAGCCGTGCGCTATAATAAAAATACACAGTTGCAACTGCCAAAATATAAACGTGCGCAGCCATTAAAAAAAGAACTGACAGGCGTGGATGTGTTTGTTCACTGGAGTGGAGACAATCCGAATGAGATTGCAGGTATGTTGAAAAAAATGGAAAATGAAGAAATAAAACTTACAATGATCACTAACCGTGGTATAAAAGTTTGGCCAGATGGTTTTGAAGAAACGTTCTGCACAGATCACTGGCGCTGCCGTTTTAAAAAATATGGAGGCGGAACATTAAGCAAACAACAGATCATACAATTATTAACGAAGGCGGAAGAAAATAATATTGATGCGATCAAGACAGAAAACCTGTACAACTTCAACGGTGTACCTGCTTTCTCTCTCGGACAAGGACAATAAATATTTAAACTAAAAACACAAACATGCATATTCAGCTTTTACAGGGACGGTTTTCGAAACAGGATGCATTGGATCTTATTGCACAAATGATTCAAACAAAAATATCTTTTCATGAAAAGAAGATAGAGCTTTCGCATAATGAAGAAGATATTAAAATGCGTGAATCGAGAATAAAGCAACTGCAAAACAGTTTGGCTGATGTACGCCGGCAACTAAATGGCAGTGATGAAGCAATTTCTTTACATGCACAAATAGAAATCTCTCAATAAATACCATGAAAAATTCAGAAGAAGTTATTTTAATAAAGGGAGAATTTACCGCTGATGATGCAAAAGATGTTCTGCTCAATTTGATCAATTTCAAAATCAATTTTCATCAAATGAAAAATTTTGGGTTGCAAGAACGAACCGGAAAAAAAGATGAACAATCATTAAAACGAATTGAAGAATTAAAAGAAAGCAAACAGCAAATACTCAGTATTGTTGATGAAGCAAAAGCTGCCAGTGCAAAATTAAAAATCGATTCAACGATCAACATAGCGGTAACGGAAAGCAGCGTTGCAACATAAATACCAATAACCGCAGCTATAAAATTATCCAAAACGCTTTCCGGTTAAGTGATGATGTCTCATCAAAGCAACGGTAGAAAACACGTACCTGTCCGAAGTTTTTTTCACGGTGATTTCATTTAAATAATGCAGTTGTCTTCGCTTTTTTTTTAAGAAAAAACTTTGCATTAAGAAGGAGCCGGTAAGCCTTCTGAAATGTTTAAATTTTTTTGATAAAAATTAAACATTGTTGTTTAATTTTTCAATTACATTTTTAAACAAAAAGCTATACGCGCAGTATCATTAAATCTATCGGCAAACAATTTCCAAGTGATTCCCTCTTAGTATTTACGCCTGAGCTTCGCGGTGTTGTAAACTTTGGAATGACGGGGCAATCTTTTAAAGCTTTCATAAAATGTTTAAATTTTTTGAATAAATGTTAAACATTTATATTAATCTTGCCAAATATTTAAAACAAAAAACTATGCGAACACTATCATTAACATCTATCTGTAAACATTTGCTAGTAGGTTCTCTATTGGTATTTGCAGTTACCTCCTGTAAAAAGGATGATTCTATGCCCGTAATTGATCCGGGTTCTCAAACTATCGGAGCACAGGTTGCTTCGAATGGTGATTTTAGTTTACTGAGCGAAGCAGCCACAAAGGCCGGATTGGTTAGCACTTTGGAAGGTCCTGGTCCGCTAACTGTTTTTGCTCCTACTGACGAAGCTTTTGCAGCTTCAGGCATCACTTCTGCTACAATCAACACTTTGTCTGCAGATGATCTGAAATCCATTTTACTGTATCACACTATTACGTCAAAAATTCTTTCTTCCCAGGTGCCTGCAGGCCCTGATGCAAAAGTGATTACCGCAAGTGGTGATTCAGTTTTTGTAACAAACAACTCGAATGGAGTGTTTATTAATGGCATTAATGTGGTTAATGCAGATTTACCGGCAAGCAATGGCGTAATCCATACCATTTCAAAAGTATTGTTACCTCCATCTGGCAACCTGGTAGAAACATTATCTGCCGATACCACGTTCAGTTACCTGGTAGCAGCTGTAGTAAGAGCGAGTACGGGTTCAGTAAACGTTGCTGATGTATTATCAAACGGGGGAATCTTTACCGTTTTTGCACCGACCAACGATGCATTTCGCGCAGCTGGGTTTGCAACGATTAATGATATAAATGCAGCAGATCCGGGCACGCTTACTTCTATTCTTACTTATCATGTAATTGCAGGCAGAATATTTTCGTCTGACCTTACTGATGGTGCTGCGCCCGCAACCTTGAACGGTGGCGCTGTAACAATTGCTTTATCAGCAAGTGCGGCCACTGTAAAAGGTAACTCCAATAGCAGTGCTTCCAACATTGTAAATACAAACTTAATGGCATCGAATGGTGTAATTCATGTAATTGACCAGGTACTTTTACCATAGCCATTAATTTTTTACAGAAGAAATCAGAAAGTTTTTAAACGTTATTTCATGCAAGTCACCTGTTTTTTACGGGTGACTTTTTTTATTAACCATAACAAGTATAATTAGCATTGACAATTGCAATGGATAGTTGACTGATAACGTTCTGAAATGATCCCTGCTGTTTCCGCCATCATCGTCTTTTTTATCAATTCTTCACCCGAGTAAACCAACAAGAGCACAAGGAGAGTACGACCAGAGTACAAGGAACTCTATCACCTCACCGTTACAATCACTCTTTCATAACGCGTAAGCGTTGGCGAACCTTTATCCGTTGCTCCAATAATTAAATGAATCGTTGTTAACAACATTAACCTTCATGCGCGAAATAAAACTCTATGTTTATCACCATCCCAATAACTGAAGCAGACGAATATTTAGTTAGAGCAGATTACCGCTTTCGCCGGAATGACGCGTGAAAGCGTTTACTAATTTCACACATTAATAAAGCGAGCATAAAGAGCATCGTGTTTATGTGCGCTGGCAAGACAAATGCAAAGCATTCATGAACACCTTTAAAAAACAGATATGAAGTGAATAAAACGGGCGGAGCCTTCGGGTTTGTCTTGAACTTTCTTTGGTTACTTTCTTTCTTTCAAGAGAAAGAAAGTGACAACATATTTAATGAAAAATAAATTAGTTATTTAAGAAAAAAAGAGGAAAAGATTTCCGCTCTCGCGGATTAGTCTTTTCACCTCACCGTTACAATCACTCTTTCATAACTGGTAAGCGTTGGCGAACCATTATCTGTTGCTTCAATAATCAAATGAATCGTTTGCGCTGTATGTGCATCTTTAGGTATGGTGATATGCGGTTGCAAAGAATGCGCATCATCAATATCAACATCACCGCCATAACTGCCCACATTAAACTGCCACCATTTTACCGAAACATTATTTCCATCCGGATCAGCAACCGTTGCATTCAACCGTATCTTCTCTCCTGCTGATGCCATAATATGTAACGGACCTTCCATGGTTATAACTGGTGCATGATTCGCATCTGCATATTTATTGGTCACACTCCATTTTAACCGCGCAGCAAAATCCTGTTGCGCTGCGGGAAAGAAATCAGGATAAGCATTTTCATCTGGACTTTTATTCGTTTCACTGTTTGCCGTACTCAATGCAGCCGCCATTGCCTGCTGACTGGTATCACTCATATTAAAAGAATAATTTTCTTTCCTGCTCATCATTTCCCTGCCACCCCAGCCACCATAATATCCTGCTTCATAGGCACGCAATCCATTACCCAGCATATTCATAAAAGTAAAATCATCACCTTCTCCTAACCATGAACCTTTTTGTTGTACAGGCATCCACACAACATAACCCATTTGTCTTAACTGCGCATCCGTATAACCGGAGAAACCAAAATAATCCATCTTATCTCCTTTCACCATTTGTTTGCCATCGCCCCAAACACGGTATAAACTGCCCAATGGTCCGCGATCAGAAATATTTTCTTTCATCCATGCGGCGGTTAGGTAAACAGCATCTGCTGCCTTTGCGCTTAACTGTGCACCATAACTATAATTCGGACTACCACTAAACACACGGTATTCAATATCCGGCCAATTAGGCTTTATATATTTCGCATAAGTATCATCCTGGTCGCCGGAAGGCAGTAAAACTACTTTACGGCTGATCTTCTTTTTTATTTGCTCCCAATCATTTGTGTATTCATATTCGTCCTGTATAGATTTTAGTGCACGTGCAATAGTGCTTTGCCCGCCCCACGCTGTAATAAAAAGCTGACCGGGTTTATCATCCAGCATTAAAGATTTAATAAGAGCTGAACCGGGCGAATCTTTAGACATATCTCCATCGAACTCAACATTGCCATAACGGATCTTTGACCGCAATACATCCGGCGAAGGATAATCTGCATTATGTATTTTAAGATTGGCATACACTTTTGCATAAGCATCCACCGCATCATCAATATAACGTTCATGCGGTGCCCAGCGCCACGATGTACAAGGGCAGGTATCCAAACCAAAACGCGCATATTCCCTGCCGGGCACAAACCATTTTGTTCCTTTGCCATCACCTTTCCAGTGAAAACCGCTGCTGGCATAAATAAGTCCTTCTACCTGCACATCGCAACTGTAAAGCAAGAAACGGATAAGCGAATTATTATCGTCCAGTTCGGGGTCGCAGGTTATTACAATGCGTGGTTTTATGTTCGCCGCATTTTGTGCATGTGCCGAGTTGTGAAATACAAATAGTGTTAGCAATGCGCATGTACATAATGCATATAAAGCTGTTGAAGTTTTGTGTTTGTATGTATGCATGTGTGATGGAGATTTTATGCAGTTAAAGCAAAGCAATTACAAACGAAAAATACTTATTAGTTATAACTTATTACTTAAAACTTTCTTTGTAGTAGCTTCAGATGTCAAGCATTGTCTCTCGCAGAGGACAATGCGTTTATAGAAATATTTTACTTTGATTCTTATATTAAATAAAGAACAGAAATTTTAGAGATTAAAATATTTGGGGAGATGTATGTATTTCAACGCATCGTCCGCTTAGGCGAGACGATGCTCGACATGAAATGCTATATTCGTTTATGGATTTAAACAATGACAAAGTAGCTGACATAAATGATGATAATCTTGGAAGAAAAGAATTTGCAAACGAAATCACTAAACAGCTTTTATATTATGCTAACCATAATAGCAGTGGCTTAACCTTATCCATCAACGGTGAATGGGGTTCAGGTAAGTCAACTTTACTTTCTTTTATAAAAAAGATTATAGAAGATAAGCAAGATAAAAGATATAAAATCATTGAATTTAACCCATGGATTATTTATAAAGAAGGAAATATTAAAGAATCTTTTCTCATTCATTTCGCACTTTCACTTAAAGACACAACTTCAAAAAGTAAAGCAATTTCGAAGAGAGTAGGGAATTATATAGATGCGTTTCAATGGGTAAAATATATTCATCCACTTGCAGGTGATATTCAAAGCGGTTTAAAAAATATAACAGACTTATTATCTAAAAATGAATCTATAACAAAAATTAAAACGGATATAGAAGCACTTCTAAAAGAAAGTAATAAGAAAATCTTTATTTTAATTGATGACATAGATCGGTTAACCCGAAGCGAAATAGTTGAACTCTTTCAGATTATCTCACTTGTAGCAGATTTCAGCAACGTGTTTTACTTAATAGCATATGACAAGGAAATCGTGGCTAATGCAATAAACAATCAATATAAAGACAAAGGGTTTGATTACTTAGAAAAGATTGTTCAAATTGATTATCCCGTTCCGCCGATAAAAAAGGAAACTTTAAACAAATTATTTTTTGATTCACTAGACGATTTATCAAAAGAATTAAAATTTAAGTATGACAAAATAGTGCTTAAATCGCTATGGGATTATCATGGCATGAATGAATATTTCACTTCACTGAGAGATTACAAAAGATATTTTAATTCACTTAAATTCCGATTGCCCATTATTCATAATGATATAAACGTTAATGACTTTATTGCTTTTGAAGCAATCAGAATTTTTGACAATGTGGGGTATAATGCTTTTTATCTTTATTATTCTTCAAGCTTAAGAAGACGAAATATGCCCGAGGGAATTTTAAAACCAGAAGAAATAAATAAACTTAATCAACCAACTCAAGATATATTAAAAGCAATATTTCCGAAATCCTCATTGTATGCAATTCGATCAGATGTTAATGATAAAAGAATATATGACCCTCAATTTTTTGAAAGATATTTTTCTTTATTAAGAAATGAAAGTGACATTAGTGAGAGTGATTTTAAGGAATTTATTAAAAGACCTGAATCTCGGAATAATATATTACAAAGTGCCACAAAATATAATCGACTAAAAGATCTTTTAAATAGACTAGAGGATGAGTCAATGTCAAAGCATTTCTCGCAATATGATTTTAATATTATTACTATCCTTATTACTTTCTTTAATAATAATCCAAAAGAATTTCAGGAATATTCAACTCAAGCATCTAATGCGATTATAAGTTTACTATGTAATGCTAATAATAAGCAAGAATATATTAAATCCTTTTTTCTAACATTCAAATCTCCGGATTCTTTTCCAAGCTTGGTACATATTTACCTTTTTCACTACATACGTCTTTTTAAAAAAGATAATCGCTTATTTATAAACAGATATCCCGAATTTGACAATTATTACAAGAACAATTTTGAACAAATAATTGGTTGGTTCATTCCTCATTTTAATAACTCGTTTCAGTCTATGCTGCGCGATAAAGTATATGTTAATGAATGTCCTTTCATTGTTTATCTATACTTGATTAACTATTCACAACTTTTTAATTCAGAGTACATACGAGCTTTTGAGAGTTTGAAAGTCGATAGAGCATTTATATTATTTGTAATAAAGCAATTGATAACATTAGATAAAAATTCAGAACTTGATAGAGTTGAATTTCAATTTATACCAGATATTCTTCCTGAACAAATTCGCTATGACTTTATTAATGTTGTAAGACAGATTGTTTTAATTGAAGTAGATAATATTACTGCAGCTTATATAAAAGGATTTTTAAAAGCAGTAGATTCAGGTGCAATTAAATAAATTGGTATTACTGTTCCCCTATCTCGCCGTAGAATGTAAAAGAAAATATTTAGTGTGTTAGTATAGAACCCCAACTCGGCGAAGTGTTTGTGTGTATCGGCAAAGTGTTCGGGTGTCTCGGCGAAGTTTGCAACTTCACCACATCTATTAAAGTTTGCAACTTTTATTTTTAGTTTCACAATTACATAAAATAAAAAATGCTCAAGTAGAAACAAGAGCATTCCTTTCAACATAAACCCTTAAAGAGTAAATATAATTATTTTCTTTTTTTATCAAATCAATTTTTGATTGTACAAAAGAGATTATTCAAAAGGCCTTTTTCTTTTAAAAAAACATCTTTTCTTCTAAAAAAAACAATTATAATTTTTTAAAAAAGGCCTTTTATCTTTTTAAAAAGATCTGATCGTGATTTTAAAAGAACCATTTTACCTGTTTTAAATACTAATGGCAGAACCAATAGGTGTTTCTTAATCAACAAAAGGCCTATTAAAAATTTTAATAGGCCTTTTATTTTTTTTAAAAGGCCTTTTTTTTATTTTTTTAGATCTGTTTGAAAAAAAATTTTATTGCTCATACAATTTTTTTAAAACAACGGCAGTTTCTTTTGATGTTAATATTTTTTTTCACTTAAACCAATTTCTTATGAGACTAACGTCAAAGGCTTCGCTTGCCTTTAAATTAAAAAAGCCAACCACCAAACCAAGTTTCGGATCAAATGTAATTACTGCCTTGGGTGAAAGTGTTTTGTTCCCTGATCTTCCTGTAAACATTGCGGAATTAACTACGGTTAATAATGCATTAAGCACTGCTATTGCGGCTGCACTTACAGGCAATCACACAGCAGTTGCTGCCGTAAAAACAGCAGTTACAAACTGGGACAATGCTTTTACACTTATCGCTAATTATGTAAGCAGCATTGCACAGGGTGATGAAACTGTTATTCGCGCCGGAGGTTTTATACCTACCAAAAGTGAATCGCAGCCAACACAAAAGCCGGGTGCATCTGCAGGTTTTACTGCAACCATTAATGGCAGCAAAGGCGCTATTATTGCCGCTTCTAAAAATGCAATACCAGAAGCAAGGGCATACCTTTATTCTGCTGTGCCGGATGGTGTTACCGTTAACTATAATGGTAATACCATGATCATTACTGTTGGGGATAAGATCATTTACATTAATGCAGACACGCGCAGGCAAACAGAATTTTATCATTTGCCCAGCGGCATTGCTTATAACGTAAGCATGTTTGCGTTTAATCGTGCCGGTAACGGACCTGCTTCTACCAGCACGCCTGTGATACCGCAATAAGTTTGTATCATATACACTGGGTTTCTTGGTTAAAAGAAAAAGCCGGCGTAAGCTGGCTTTTTTAGTTTAGTATTTTTCTTTTAAAAACAAGTTTTTCGCTCATGCGATATTTGTATTGTCACTTTTTTTCTCCCGAAGGAATCGGGACAGGTTGATAAAAAAAGTAACCAAGAAAAATCAAGACAAACCCGATTGCTCCGCACGTTTTGTCTTGCCAGCGCACTTGAACAGGTTGCGTTTTATTCTTGGCTTTTTTTAATTTTAGTGAAAATAAAAGTTCCCTGACGTTATTCAAAAACGCAATGGAAGATGAAGGATTATTTTTTTGAGGAGTTGTGTATATTTAGGAGTTATACAATAAGGTCGGTGAGGTATTAAAACTCTTAAGTGTTTAAGCAAATTTTATGAGTAATCGGACTTTACTTTATGTATTTATTGTTTGGTGCATATTGACTTTGATTGAATATTTTTTGCTTCCTTATTTTACACTATTTTGGTTAGGGCTTTCATTTGTTCTAGCTATCGTTACAATAGCTTATATTATTCATCTGCTCACAGAAATAAAATTAATATCAAAACGCAGGGTTCTAAGAGTTTTGATGTTAATAGTTATGCTTTATATTAATTATCAAGGCTGGATTGTACATGGATATATTGAAAAACTTGACTGGAAAATATTCTACAACAAACGTATAAGCGTGATAAAACAAGTTGAAGAAAATAAGCTTAGCATAAATAATCGTGGTGTTGCAAAACTGCCGTTTTCATTCCCAATTCTTTCAAACGGTGGCAACGAAATAGAAATATTCCAAAACAAACAGACTAAAACGTTTACTGTTACATTTTGGGTCTATAGAAATTACTTTTGGCGACCATCTACTTGTTTTATTTACACAAATGACAAGGAAGAGGTTAAAGAATTAGAAGAACAAATTCGAGATGACCCAAAAAACAATTGGAAAATACAAGATAATTGGTATAGAACATTGGGATTTGGAGATGGATAGCACGAATGCACAACAGGTGCGTTTGCAATAGGCTGGCTCGACATTGATTTCCCAACTCGGCGATTTGTTCGGTGCCTGGCGAAGCTTGCAACTTTGCCACATCTATTTTAAAGTTTGTAACTTTTATTTCTTTCAACAAACGAAGTTTAAAACATCAGAATACATCAAACGAAGTTGCAACTTCGCTTTACGAAACTATAAGATGAAGAAATATTTTTTTGAGGCGTTGTGTATATTTAGGAGTTGTAGCAAAAATTATAAAATGACAGTTCGCGATTTTAAAATTTTTTTATTAATACTTGCAATCCTCTATTCATGTTCAAACTTGACAAACTCTAAATCAAATACGACAAATATTGTTTCAACAGCTCAGAATAATAAAGTAAGCAAACTTTTAAAGTTTCAATACGGCGGTTACGATGACACAGTCGTTGCTTTAATCTATGGTAATGTTTATCAGGAAAACACTTTAACCAATTCAAAGGATAGTTTGCAACCGTTATCAAATGTTTCGATAAAAGTTGAACAAAATAGCAAGGCCGTATCAACTGACAGTACCGGACATTTTCAAATTGGGCTTGAAAAAGGAACGTTTAATTTGCTAATATCAAAACCGGGCTATCAATCGTTAAGATTGACGAATTATATTTCTGACCCAGACCAAATTTCAAATACAATAATAATTTTGGAAAAAGGAAGTGAATTACAAATAGCAGAAATTTCAAAATGAAAATATTTCAATGGTTCATATCATTTCTCGCTTGGCTTCAAATTGTAGCTTCGCCTTTAATTGTTGGACTTGTAATTAGCTTCTTTGTGTATAAGAACAATCCAAATAAAACCGGACTTATATGGAGTATTTTAATTTCCGCGGTTAGTTTAATAATAGGAATAATAATAGCGACACGAATTGGAAAGAAACATGGCACTGTTGATTTTGTTTCAAAAATTTCTTCTTCGCCAGACTTTGATAAACTCGATGATGAAAACAAATAACTTGCCTTTTCCGCAACGTCACTCCAGTTCCGCGAGTGTCCGAGTCTCTTAGCGGAGTTTGTACCCGAGCTTGGCGAAGTTTATAACTTCGCTACATCTGTTTTAAAGTTTGCAACTTTATTTCTTTGATTAATACACGAAGTTCCGCCGCTGCTGTCTTTACCAACGACTTTGTCAATAGACTTAAATTTGTTGGTAAAGAATACTAAAAGCGAAAAAAGAAAATATCAACGCTCACCAAAACTTTACATGATGAAGATTGAAATAGTCACCGGAAATCTCAAACTGGATATTTATGGCTTCCGCGGCATTGCTGTAAAAAAAGATTATGCAGGAACTGCATTTAGATTAAGCGGCAAAATGTGGGAGGTCATCAGGTTAAACAATATTAAAAATAAAGGAAAAAACATCTGGGTTTATGATGTTGCTGAAAAAGTTTTTGCAGGTGTTGAACTTGAAAACGATATTACCATCAACAATAACTATGGGCTTGAAAAATATACAATCGATATTAAAAAGTATGCATACCTAAAATACACTGGAGCTTATAATAAAATAAAGCAAACAGGTGAGTATATGACGAAAGAATTAACTCGACAGGGATTTGAGATTACACTTCCATACATTGAAATTTATGGGCATTGGACAAGCGATGAAACTAAACTGGAAACAGAATTATTAATGTGTTTGCAATAACAACCCAACTCGCCGTAGAATGTAAAATAAAGTGAAACTGTTTGGTGTAGTCCTCAACTCGCCGTAAAGTGTTGTTCGCTCTCCGTATATCAGGCAAATGAAATAGCCAGATTGCATCTGGCATTAATAAAAAAAAATCTGTAGTTACAAACTACGGATGGCAAGAGGTATTTTAAATGCAGTTTAAATAATCTATTCTATCACTATTCTTTTGTATTTATACTTAAAGAAACGATCCAGCCATAATCTTCCATTTCCCAATGCTGGTATGCATAGATTTTTTTATTCTTATTCCACGTTGCCTGTATAAAAGATCCGGGACCATTTGTTATTTGTTTAAGATCAGTGCCATCTTTTTTAATTGTATAAAGCTGACCAATATTTGCAGGACCAGTTCTGTTGGAGGAAAATAATATTAATTCTCCGTCAGGCGACCATGCTGGCCAACCATCATAAGCAATATTTACTGAAAGATTTTTTGGATTGGTCCCATCAGCATTCATAATAAATATTTCTGAGTTTTTGTTGATTGCAGTTAAATCCCAGTTTAACGAAGCACCTTGTACAACGCTTCTGAAAACAATGTACTTTCCGTCTGGTGAAAAAGAAGGATAGGTTGAAATAGTTTTTAGATTGGAAATTTGTTTCTTGTCTGAACCATCAGCATTCATTGTAAATATTTCAACATATTGTTTGCCCCAGGATATATGATAATCAGGCGTGTTTTGCGCTGAGTTAAAAATAATTTTCTTTCCATCCGGTGACCAGTTTGGATGAGAATCATCACCCGGAAATGTAGTAAGTTGCTTTTTATTCGTGCCATCGGCATTCATAATATAAATATCAGAATTCACGGTGTCAACATCAATACAATAAACAATTTGTTTTCCGTCTGGAGACCATTTTGGTGTTACTTCATTTAAGCTGTCTGAAGTCAGCTGCTTAATATTTGTTCCATCTGCATCAGTTACATAAATATCCCAGTTGCCCATGCGGTTAGATTGAAATACAAGTTTATTTCCATCAGGTGATAATTGCGGATATGCATCCTGCACCTTTGTTATTCTTTCCGGAATAATATAGCCCGTTGATTGTTGGGCAAACAATGCCGGCATATTAAACAGTAATGCAATAAGCAACGTATAGCGCATAAAATAACTAAAGCAAATACACATAAATATACCGGTTGTATGTACACGTTCTTTGCTGAATTACTTATTTGGTAATTAAATTAGTATAAAGGGAGATAATTTAAGACTGAAGACGAAACAGTATGCAAAATAATTTCTCATCTTCCTTCTCGCAATGTATGTCACTTCCTCTGCCCGCCAAAGTATTCGCGCGCCTTGGCGAAGCTTGCAACTTCGCCACATCTATTTAAAAGTTTGTAACTTTTATTTCTTTCACTTAACGAAGTTTAAAATATCAGAATACAACAAGCGAATTTGCAAACTTCGCTTTACGAATTATAAGATGAAGGAATATTTTTTTTGCGGAGTTGTGTATATTTAGGAGTTGGTGAAATCACGCGACAAACATCAACTTTAAAAACTATTTTTTAGTGACAAAACAATTCTATCAAAAATATGGTTGGGCACTTATTACAGGACTACTTTTAATTTGGATAATTTTTACTCCTTCACATTTTCAAAAAGGCGGTGTTGACGAGGAGTTTTACTTTGTAATTGCTTTTTTTGTGACTTTTATTTCAATTCTAATTTGCTTGTTGTTTGACACATTCTCATTAATCGAGAAACTTTTAATTTCTATTCCATTCGCATTCGTATCATTATTTATAATGTCATTAATACTTGGACCTTTAATCGTCGACTTTTTTTATAACGACAAAACATGGTTTCTTTGGCAAACAAAGCATAGACTTTTTATCAACTCAATTTACTACGGACTTAACGCTGCTATTTTATCTCTGCTTGCAAATATGTACTTTAAATTAAGGCGACTTTTAGAGCAGAAGAAAAATAAATAAAAGTGCTTTCAGTTGACAAAGTACCTGTCATCCCCAGCTCGGCGACGTGTTCGAGTGTCTTGGAAGTTTGAAACTTTGCCACATCTATTGTTTCATGTAATTATTATTTTGAATTGCGTATGATAACGTGAATCTTTGTGCTAACTGTAATTAGGTAATATCAATTCTAAATCAATTATGAAAATCCTTCTTAGCTGCTTATGTGTGTTTTTTGAGTTGGTAGGTGGTATAACTGCTCAGACTAACGCTTTTCAAAAAATCGAATACGCTTCGTTTGATGTTAATTCATATAGAACAAAAGCCAGGGATAGCGCATATATTGATTTGTACTTTTCAATTTCTGATAACGGGCTCATGGCTGTTAATGAACAGGATGATTATCAAAACATACATAATTATTATTCATTTCAGCTTACACAACAAGAACTGAAAACCTTGCATTCAATATTCGGCAAAAATCAAAAATTGAAATCTTATTTGGCAAACACCAGGCTGGATGAAAATAGTGTGTACGCAGGATCGTATGATTTTTACCGGGTTACTTACGCTGATGGAAGTGTTGACTCAATTTGTATAATCCAACCTTTCATGACAACAAAGTTTCAAGACGTTTATAATTTTTTAGATAGTATTATTTATGTAAGAGACGACAAAACGCAGATTAAAAAATTTGAGATACCGATGGCTTTTAAAAATTCATTAAAGAGCAGTTATTTAAAAAGCAATTATCTTCCGGAAATCAAAACACTTCCTTCTTTTAAACCTTAGTAACAACAAAACCATTTGCTGAAGCTATCACGAACCTGAAGCTACGGCAAATAACCCTGCAACACCTGCGATATAGGTTAATAAAACAATGAATGAATCAATACCCATAGCAAGAATTTTCTTTGGCGATTTGAATATAATGCCCCATGTGTAAATACCGGTAAGCATAATAGCCAATCCGGTTAAATAAATGTCAGCCTTATTTGCAGCAGGTATTACCGAGTTGCCTGATATAACAGCAGCGAGCACAAATAACACGGGTAAGAATGCATTACCGCCAAATATATCGCTCACAGCTAATTCATACTGTTTTGCCTTCATTGCCGCAAGCCCGGTTGATACTTCAGGCAATGACGTTGCAGCAGCAAGCACGGTGGCACCAAACAATACACCATCCATTCCTATCTTTCCGGAGATAGCATCACTGCTTCTTTCAAGTGCCAGGCCTGCTACCAGTGTAACAATGGCTGTGGTAATAAAAATAGTTGACACATAACCCGTACTTTTCTTTTTCATCTCACCATTTTTATCTTTTTTATCCTGCTGCTGATCGCTATTTTGCTTTAATTGCCATGGTAAGCCTTTACCCGCTTTTGCAATAAGTTTGAGGCCTGCAATCCACACTATCATTATCAGTAAACTTTGCGGAGTACAGCGGAAAAACGTAAGTGATGCCGGCAACTGGTGACCCATTACCACCACCGAGAGCACGGCTATAACCAACATGGCTTCCAGGGCGCGGGTTAATGAAGAGGATTGATACGTTAAACTTGTTTTTGATGCACCAAAAGCATCCAGCACTACCAATACCACTGTTTGAATACTGATGCCGCCTAATATATTACCTACGGCTAAACTTACCTTATGCTGTGATGCTGCACTTATAACAATAGCTATCTCCGGCAGGTTGGTAACAAAGGCCAGTAAGATCATTCCGCCTAATGCTTCACCTAATCCAAAACGCCTGGAAAGAATATCTGTTGATTTTGATAAGTAGTTACCGGCTATCCATATGGCAACAGCACCGGCAGCAAAAATGGCTACTAATAACAGTAATGATAGGTTTTGCAAATGCATAAACACTTTTTTGCCGTCATCTGTACAATAACTGCACCTTTCGTTAAGTGCCGGCTCGGTAAAGCTTGCAACTTCGTCATATCTATCTTAAAGTTTCTAACTTTTATTCACGATCATAATACGATAAACGAAGTTCAAAACTTCGGAATAAAACAAGCGATGTTGCAAACTTCGCTTGGTGAAACTTGCGCATATGTATCAGTTGTGTATAAACTTATTTCGGCGCTAAATTTGTATAATGGAATTGGCAGCAAATACAGCGCTCAGCACAGATAAACTTTATAAGGTAGCATTAGGACTTGCCATTTTTACTATAACTTATAATACTATTGAAGGGCTTGTTTCTACCTGGTTTGGTTATGAAGATGGAACACTTTCTTTGTTTGGTTTTGGCGCAGACAGTTTTATAGAAGTAGTGTCTGGTATTGGCATTGCACATATGGTTTTAAGAATACAACATAATCATAAAAGTAAGAGAGATAAGTTTGAAAAAATTGCATTAAAAATTACCGGTTATTCATTTTATATTTTGGTTGCCGGACTTGTAATTACAAGCCTTTATAATATTTATACAGGACATAAACCAGAGACAACTTTTTGGGGAGTTATTATTTCAATCATTTCAATAGTTGTAATGTGGATTTTGGCTATTGGAAAAACAAGAACAGGACGACAATTAAATTCAGAAGCAATATTAGCTGACGCTGAATGCACAAAAGTTTGCATTTATATGTCTGTTATTTTACTTGTAAGCAGCATTATTTATGAACTTACTTTTTTTAAATATATTGATAGTATTGGAACGCTTGCACTTTCTTACTTTGCTTTGAAAGAAGGTAAAGAATGCTTTGAAAAAACGAAAAGCGAAAAACACTGTTCTTGTAAACATGAATAAAGAAAGGCTATGCCGGGTTATAAAGATTGTTTGTTATGACACTTACTTATACCTTAAGTCCTGGTGACTATTTAAACTATCATCTTTTTGTCGCATCGTTAAGTGAAACATTAAAAGAACAAAGAAAAAGGAATCGGATCATTTGGTCAATTGTCTTAGTGTGTTTGGCATTCGTGTTTTACGGAGACAACGATAGATTACTAGCTTCTTATTTTTTCTTTCTTGCTATTCTATTTGCTTTTTTTTATCCATATTATTCTAGTTGGCGTTATAAAGAAGCTTATAAAGAATATATTCATGAAAGCTACAAGAATCGTTTTAAAAGTTTCAAATATTACTATCAACAGTCAACAAATACATGAAATTGACGAAAATAGCGAAACAAAAATTTCGACTTTGGAAATAGATAAGATATATGAAACAGCTGAATATTTTTTCATAAAATTAAAATCGAACCAAAGTGTTATTATCCCAAAACTTAAAACAGCTAATGTAGACTTATTAAAAACTGAATTGGAATCAATCGCAGACGAACGACATATTCTTTTTATTGAAATGAAAAATTGGAAATGGAAGTAAAGTGTTCGCGTGTTCTAGCGAAGTTTGCAACTTCGCCTCATCTGTTTTAAAGTTTGCAACTTTATTTCCCCCCTTTATTTTGGCGAAGCTTTCAACTTCGCGGTTTCCATCTTTAAACATGTGAATTATATTCGGCATTCAAAACTTTGTATTAATTACCTTTAAAAATACTTTCACTTTAAAACTCATTTATGAAAAAAAATTTACTCTTGTTATTTACCCTTGTAACCTCTCTTGCTTCAGCTCAAACCTTAGATAACAGTTATGGTTATCATGGAAAAACTTTCAGCTTTTTGTCATCACCCGATATTGCTGTAACCAGCAGTTTCCTGCTTGCGAATAATAAATTAATTGTCTCAGGTCTTCAAAGTAATGAAGGTGCCAACCGCCTGGCTTTTCTTGCGTCTTTTACAGCAAATGGGCGACCTGATATTAATTTTGGAGAAGAGGGTGTTGAAAACATTCACGGTTTAGTAAGTGCTTTTTCAGCAGCAGCACCCATTAACAGGATAGATGTTGCCAGCTGGAATGTAAGCCCTGATGGCTTCTTTCAGCAATTGGTTGTTTCACGTTTTGGTTCGCTCGGGCATCCTGATGCATCGTTTGGAACAAATGGAACAGTTAATTATTCCGCCGGTGGCATTTATCAGTATCCTACTTGCATAGCCGTTGATGCGCTGGGAATTATTTATGTTGGCGGTGTTTTCAATGATCAGTCGAACAACATCGTTATTACCAGGTTCAAACCTGATGGAAGCAATGATACCGGTTACAAAATTATGGGTGCAACAATGCGCACCTGCAAATCATTACTGCTTTTGAAAAACGATTTTGTGCTTGCTGGTTTTTATGATGAAACAACGGATGGTAAGTATACCGCTTCTGTTATAAAATATAATGCAAGAGGTAAAATAGATGCATCATTCGCAGATAACGGGGTTTTGAAACTCAACAATAATTTAAATGCTTCAGGCAATCAAACCATTTATTTACAGCGCGCCGATAACGGTTCTTTTATTGTGCTGTATAATAATGGTAACGATATGGTATTTCAAAAGTTCAATGCAAACGGCACGCCCGATAACAGCTTTGGCACTAATTCAATTGCAAGTACACACGGTGCTGTATCTGCAACATTTGCGGTAGATGATAACGGGAATATTTTGCAGCCACTTACTTCTTTTACAATTAAGAGATATACAAATAGTGGTGTGGTTGATGCTTCGTTTGGCAACAATGGTTTATTAACAACAGATTTTAGTGTATTTGGTTTTGATAATACGCTTGGAACATTTAATCAAATTATTCCTCAACCCGATGGGTTTTATGCGACGGGTGCTTATGCGGATGACGTTAACTATGCAGTAGTATCCGTAAAATATAAAACCGGTTCAACGACGCCTGTTGCTGCTGATAATACTGCTATTGAAAAAAGCGTAACTGCAAACGCAGATAAAATAATAATTGCGCCTAATCCTGTTCATGATGTTTTAGACATTCATAACCTGCCTGTAAAAGCACACCTGCTGATTATGAATGCGCAGGGCACTGTTGTAAAATTAGCAGAATCAACTTCAGGCTCAATTAAATTAAATGTTGAAAATTTAAGCAGTGGCACTTATTATGTTGAATTAAGAGAAACAAATCAGAAAGAAAAATTTATAAAATTCTAAATTCAGTTTAGTGAAAGAGACAAACTTCTTTATTTAAGTTTGTAATTTTTGGGTGACAATTTTCTGCCAGCCCTAAATAACTCTTTACATGAAATTAGAAATCAAATCACTAAGATCATTTGTTGGTTCAAAAGATTTTGACGTTTCAAGGTCTTTTTATAGAGACCTTGGCTTTGAGGAAAAAGTAATAAATGATGGTTTATCCCTTTTTGAAAGTGGTCAGTTTGCTTTTTACCTTTCCCCATCTGATGTAGAGGATTGGATAAACAATACAGAACTTTTTATGGTGGTGGATGATGTTAAGCAATGCTTTGAACAAATAAAACAATTACAACTTAAAAAGAAATATACCGGAATTAGAATTGTTCCAGTGAAAGAAAAGCCGTGGGGCGCAGCCTGTTATATTATTGACCCTTCAGGAATTGCTTTGTGTTTTGCACAATTCAGTTAACTTTAGCTGGTGCAAACAGAGAATTGTTTTTTGATTCAGCAGTTTGTTTTAACGGTAAAAAATTAACGAAAAGCAGTTTACTTTTTTCATCCCGGCTTTGCTTGGTTCCTGTTTAGTTAACATGCATATTATTCAAGCTTCGCTTAGTTTCTATGAAAAAACTAAACAATTAAAAAATATTATTGCTGTTTTTGCACAGGAAAGTTCAAGCTGATTATTTTTGAAATTTATAAGCGGTGATAGCTCAGTGCAGAGCGTCCCGATTCCATCGGGAAGGTCGGATGTTCAACTCATTCTCACCGCTCTTATTTATTACATTCTTTTTGTGGTTGTTGATAATCAGTTACCAGGGCATGAAGAATTATCCCTAACCGGCGAAGTATTGAGTACCTGGTGGAGTTTGCAACTTCGCCGCATCTGCTTTAAAGTTTATAACTTTTATTCTTTCATTTAATGAACAAAGTTTAAAACATCAGAATAAAACAACCGAAGTTGCAACCTTCACTTAATAATTTTCAATTAAAGTTGAATAATTACCTGCTCACAATAAACTTTTTTGTAACTGTTCCCTGATGAGATACAAATTGAATAAAGTATACACCCTGTGCGAACGCATGCACATCTATCACTAAGTTATTTTGCGGAGTTAAGCTTTTCCAAACCTCTTTATCATTTTGATCTACTATCCTGGTGATAAAAGCGCCGTCTTCTTTCGCAAGTGAATTTAATTGAACATGCAGAAAAGCGGATGCAGGATTAGGTGACAAAGTGATATTCGCCGCTAAAGTTGTACTTTTTATAAGATCAGTGTTGTTGCTGATGGCATTTGAGGTGCTGTCAATACCTAAAATAAACCTGGCATTGTAGCGGTGAACACCGGAAATGGTAATGGTACCTGTACCGGCATCGGGTGAGTAAGGCAACTGTAGCCAATCACTCTGTCCAAGATAAGGTTTTTCATAAATGCGCAGATTGTTTTCATTGGTTACTGTTACACAATTATTGCTGCTGTAGTTATAGGTAGCTGAATATAGAGGATCACCCTTAGCCACGCTAAATATTCCAAAGTATTTATTTTGCGCACACAACAGCTTTATGCCGGCTGTGTCCAGCGGGTTTTCATTTACCACAAACAAGTGCAAGCCCCTGTTTCTTCCTAAAGATGTAGTTACCTGTAATGTTTCGCCTGATGCGGCGGTTATTGTGAGTGATTTGGCATCACTTGAATACATGTATGCATTAACCGATGTATCGCCTATTGGTGCACCACTTTCGCCACGCTGTGGCCACTTTTTCAGCTCAGCGTCATACTCATGGGTTACAACATCAAATGTGCTATAGGTACTTACGTCATCAAAATTATAGTATGCAACAAGATGGCTGTATAGCGAATCAGACGGTGATATTTTATGACACATCCTGTCGCGTATTTCCTGAGTACTTAATGGCGCATCCCAAATTCTAACTTCATCATATAAACCCTGGTGATAAAAACCAGCCCCGTTTTTATTAAAGGAGTTGCTGGCGCCAATTGATAAAGCGTAATATGTGGTAATAAGTTTTAATCCGGATGAAATATGTCCGTTTTGTAAAATACCATCAACATACAAAACAATTATTTCACCATTGTTTACAGCAGCGATATGATGCCACCTGTTATCATTGATACTTGTGTTTGTCAGCATAAAATTATCGCCGTGGTAGTTTAATCCTGACCACATTCCCACTCTGCCTTTATCCGTAGTAATACCAAAATCGTTCGATGGTGCATTCACCGTTTCATTTCCGATCATAGTGGGTCGCTGCCAGAAAATATCACTTGAACGGTTTTCTGTTGTTTTTATCCAGAATTCAATGGTAAACTTAGTAGCATTTGCAAGCACGGCAGTCGAAAGATTTGCATGCTGACTAATACCATCAAAGTATATGGCAGTGCCGGCGCCCGGCCTTTGTGCAGGAACAGAATCTGGATTGATCGATTGCTGTTGAGTGCGATTACTGTTGAACGAATCAGCATTATTTGGCGTTCTGCCGGAAGCAAAACTTATGCTATGCGAAATAAGTGCACCCACACAGATGATGATAAACTTATGTTTCATAGTTAATAATTTAGCGGGGCAAGATATTCATGTGCACAGCGTGGATGTATGATACAACCGACGCATTTATATGATTGTTGTCATTAACTATAAACCCAGCTCCGCTAAGTGTTGGGTGTCTCGGCGAATTTTGCAACTTCGCCGCATCTATTTTCAAGTTGTAACTTTTATTTCTTACTTAGTAAACGAAGTTTTAAAGTTCAGGGTAAAATGTATACCACTATAATACTGTTCCATGTAATTATTTTTTCAATTGCGTATGATAACGTGAATCTTTGAGTTAACTGTATTTAAGTAACGCCATTTCTAAATCAATCATGAAAATCTTTCTTAGCTGCTTATGTATGTTTTTTGAATTGATACCTGGTGCAAATGTTCAGACTAACGACTTTCAAAAAATCGAATACGCTTCGTTTGATGTTAATTCATATAGAACAAAAACCAGGGATAGTGCATATATCGGTATGTACTTTTCAATTCTGATAACGGGCTCATGGTTGTTAATGACCATATTGCTTAGTTCCTTTTTTTATCATCGCACGAAAATTTATTCAACAGGAAAAAGGCGGCAGAAAAATATATTTTATCATTGCTTTGCTTTTAGTGAATTTCATACCTGTGATGTTTATTAGTGGCTTAATTAAATATGTTGATTATTACACTACACATAAATCGTGTAAAAGAATGGATGTAACAATAATCAGAAGGGAAATAACATACGGCAGAACTCCAATATATATATATGTACACAGTAAGATCAGCAGACACTACATTTGAACTTAGTTCAACTTTATTCCGGCATACAGGGCAAAAGTTATCACTCAAAATATGTAAAACCAATTTAGGTATAATGGTAGCGGAGGAAATTTATAATAAACAAAATAAGTAATTACAGATTAACCTTTCTTGCTTGTCGTAAAATGTAAAAGAAAATGTTTGATTTGTTTTGCATATAGCAAGCATATAAGTATAGGTTGAAGCATCTACCTTTGTTTAGATTGCTTATGACAAAAACCTTAGCCATTTACTTATTAATTATCCTTTCAGGTATTCCGTGCTTTTTATTTGCACAGGCGAAAAACGATTTGTTTCGGCACAACTTAAAAGGCAAAGTTCGATCAGTAACAATGTCAGAATATAATCCATCTGTTGATTCAACCGGAAAAATATTTGGTGACTTTAAAGACAAAGAAGTCGCTAAGTACGATAAGCAGGGAAACCTTACAGAGATGCAGGAATTCAATGATCAAAACCAGGTTACTATAACACGTAAAATTGTTAATGATTCTAATGCGAAAAGAAGCGTTGCTTTTGATTATGATAATAAAGGTCGTTTAATAAGTATTGATAGTTTTAAGTATGACGAGTATGGAAACAGAGTTGAGGATTTAATTTATACTACGTATGATCTTCTTAAAAAAAGAGCAGTAAGTAATTACGACGATAAGGGTAATATGGTATCAACATGTACTTATGATATGTATAATAATTATGAGGTTGGGTATATTTTTAAAATGGACAGCACAGGCAAAAGGCTTGAAACAGACAATGTAGATAAACACGCAAAAGTTACTGGTATCAGTACTTATTTTTATTCAGATGTAGATAAAGAAGGCAACTGGCGTCGTTGCTTTACTTATTACAATGGTTCGCTTTTTATGATAACAATATTAAAAATCAAGTATTACTGATTTGTCCAAGTTCGTCACAACAACTCATTGCGACGCCAGCCGTAGCGTGTAAAACGGGTGACTTACCGAATCAATATTACTGTTCCTTTTTCCTGGTGTAAGTCCTGCCCGGATAATTGATAATTACAAACCCAAATATAAACGCCTGCAGGCTGCAGCAGATCGCTGATGGTGCCATCCCAACCTTGAGTATAAGTGTTAGTGAAGAAAACTCTTTTCCCCCAACGATTATACACGGATAAATAATATTGCAGTATGCGCCCGGATATTGTTGGTTTGAAAATATCATTCAGATAATCGTTATTCGGCGTAAATGCGTTTGGAATATAAAAATATTTTACGCAGCCGGAATCCTTTACTTCAAAGTTTTCAATTAGGCTATCGCAACCAATACTATTTAAGTAATGATGCGTAAATATCCCTGTTGTTGCTACACTTGAATCCCATGGCAGTTTATAAAATTGCCCCTGGCAAAACATACCGGAAGCATCTTTATATTGCGGTGGTTTGCCTACGCTTAAATCTAAAATAGTAACGGAATCGCAGCCTCTGGCAGATGATGTAGTATATATTGCTGCTGTATCGCCGCCTTTATTAACCGTAATACCATTCCATTCATAAGGCAATTGTTCATAACAAACGAACTGCTTTTGCACGGTTGCAGCATTTACCGCCGGAATGGTAAAGGGTATAGCTGCAGAAGGTAATTGCAGGGCATTGTTGCATAAACTTAATAACGTGTTTCCATCATTTCCTTTTTTTGCTGAAACAAAATAATTACCTGCAGGAACCGGCGATAAAAAATTGATATTAATTTCATCGGTATATCCTTTATTACCGCTGCAATTATTTCCTGAAGCACTTTTAATATTTACCGGTGCGGTAGTTACAAAGTCGCTACCATTCGCGGCTATTGAACTGCAGAGCACTTGTGTATTAAGCTTCAAAAAAATATTCGTTGTATTCTGGCACGTAGCGGCAACGTTGTTTAAAGCAGGAGGGGGTCCGCTTCCAAATTTTGCTGTCGATCCCGTAAAATCAATTGTAAAGCCCTGGCTTGGACCACCGAAAACGTAGTCGCCAGAATTATTTACCATTACCAGGTAGGTTTCACCTGCTACTGCATCAATTTGTTTCAAAAAAGAATGTCCAAAGGCTCCGGAAACAACGCTTGTTATACTTGATAACGTATCCAGCCCGGTAACTCCGTTTATATTACTGCCCGGAATGTTATTATTAAAATTGCAGCGCACCACAGTCTGCGTATCTATATTGCTGCAACCTGTATTTGTAATATTTAAAACGGCAAAATCATAATCATCTTTCGGGCTTACAGGTGTGATATTAAATACAATTCTGCCGGAACTGACGACAATTATTTTAAACCACACAGAATTACCTTCAGCACCATTACAGGAGCAGTTAGATAGATCCAGTGTTTTTCCAATGCCGGTATAACTATACGGTGTATTAAAACTATTGCCGCAAAGTAACAAGGCATTACAGGCATCTTGTTCCGGCTGGTTTGGTGGCAACTCATGCACTTGCGCAGATATAGAAAATGAGACAAATACAGGTAGTATTACAATTATGAATGCAAGCTTGTGTGTGTTTAAAAAGAGCATGTAATAAAATTAGACAGATGACTAGGCCGGTTTACAGTTTACTCAGTTCGAATGTATGCAATTTCATGTTCTTTATTTATATACCGCATACCTGGCACAGAAAATATCCGTATGTGAGAATGTAATAATAACACAAACCTTCCTTGTTAAACTGTACCAAAACCGTTATTCATTCACCTCTTCTTCGTCTCCGGGACGGCAAAAGACGAATATGAAACGAACAAGAAACGAATATGAAACGAAGAAAAGATTTAATTGTCCACCATAACCCAAAATATTATTGATTCTTATACCAGCATTCATTTCGTGTATATAATTGAACAATTACATGCAGAGATTAAACAACAATGGCGTAGACTTCAGCTACGCCATGGAAAGAGCTTCGTAAATTTATCAGCAGCACCAGGAGTTGATGTTAATGCCGCTTATTGCTACGCACCTCTCTATTGATCTTGATGATTAATTAATATGTGTACCGGCACCTACTTCATGATGTTTGGTACCCACCCGTGCAGATGCACTGCAAGAACTCATTGAAATATAAAATACCATAAGTAAAGCCGCGATTAATGAATACTTTTTCATACTGTTTATGTTTTTACTATGTATCAATAAAAACTATGCCATAGCCCGGCACAGCATGTAAAATAACGTTGGCATCGTTATGAAAAATGCACATAAAACAAAGAGGCGCTTGTAGAAACAAACGCCTCTTTCAACCTTAAACCTTGAGATTATAAATATAAAATTTTATTCTTTGCTATATGTCTTTTTTAAACCAATAAATGCATGGGGTAAATTGTATAAAAGCATGCACTCATTGTACAAAAGATGTAATTAAATATCTTTTTAATTTACACTTTCAGCATTTGCAACGTTCATTAATACATTATTGTCAACAACAAAAAAGTATGAGAAAGATATTTTTGCCTGCTCTTATTTTTCTTCTTCTTATTGCCTGTAACAAACAACCCATGCCGGTAACCATTGTACTCTTGCGCATTCAGAACGAAACAAATAAAAGCTTCACGCAGGTGCTTACAAGCAATGAAAGTTTCAATAATGTAAATGCAAATACAACCTCAGCGTATCAATCTTTTTTCCAAATACTTTCCATTCCTTCATGCATAATGATCAGCGGAACTGATACATCGTATGCAGGTCATATTCCAATTGATAATCCTGCTTTTATTACTACCGGGAAATATACGCTGCAAATAAAACAAGATACTACAACTGCTACCGGTTATAGTTGTGTATATAAACAGGAATGAAGTAAATGTTGACTGCGCTTATAAAGAATGATATTATAAAAGAAACAATCCATAAATATGCAAGATTTTATTGATCAGGCAATTAAAAATGGTGTAACACTTTTACACGAAGGAAAATGCCAGTTTTGCGGTGCGGATTATAAACGTGGCATTTTTGATTGTATGGACAATTATAATAATGGAATAACACTTTTAGATCTTAATAACCCGCACTATTATATATCGAGATTTTTAATTGTTGATGCACATGCCTTACAACATCCGGAAATTCACGGCAGATGGAGTAATCATTTTCACCTGGCAAGATTGAATTTAATACTTGATAAAAAACAACATTGGGACTACAAAAAATCTCCATTATTAAGT
>DASZUY010000041.1:0-6266 GCA_035547495.1 Parafilimonas sp.
ATTGCCAGATACTGGCCATAAAAAATTATCGGCGCCATTGTTTGTTAAGCCTGATAAGTTTGTTTGGCTGCTTGGCTTTATTGCTTTTTGCAGTATGATTTGTGAAGGTGCTATGGCAGACTGGAGCGGGGTTTATTTTGAAAAAGTTATTCATTCTTCTGCTGCATATAAAACGTTAGGTTATGTTGCCTTTGCAGGAACGATGGCAACCGGAAGATTTTTTGGCGATTGGTTGATAACAAGATTCGGCGCCAAAAGAATTTTACAAGCCAGCGGAATTTTAATTGCATCAGGTTTAAGTATTGTCATTTTATCGCCATACATATTTTCTGCAATTATGGGATGTTTGTTAGTAGGCTTTGGAGCTTCATGCGTTGTGCCGATGGTATATGCAGTAGCAGGAAGATATAAAACAATGTCGCCAGGCTTGGCACTCGCTGCCGTTTCAACGATAGGCTTTGTGGGATTTTTAATTGGTCCGCCAATGATTGGTTTTGTTGCACAATTAGCGGGATTAAAATTTTCATTTGCAATACTTGCATTACTGGGTTTTGGTGTTTCGCTTTTTGGAAATAAAATAACTGAATAATTATTCAGCTAAGCTTTGTTGAGTTTCTCAGCATTTCATCACGCTTAATTTTCTCCCAATATTTTTTTGCGATGAAAAGCATCCCAAAACTTTCACCATCTTCCTTATTAATATGACGATGATGCATTTTATGTGCCCAGCGTATTGCTCTTACATAGCGGTTATTACTGCGCGTAAATATTTTAAACCGCTGATGAATAATGATGTCATGCACTAAAAAATAAGCTAATCCATACAATGCAATGCCGGCGCCGATACTTACAACCCACCACGCTTCGTTCATGCTGCCAAGCATAATGCAAAGCCAGCTTGGTATTGCAAAAATGAAAAAGAAAGCATCGTTCTTTTCAAACACATGATGTTTAGGATTGTGATGATCTTCGTGCAGGTACCACAAAAAACCATGCATAACATATTTATGCGTAAGCCATGTAACGCCTTCCATTAAAAAAAATGTTGCTAACGCAATTAAAGAATATAAAACCCAGCTCATAAAAATGTTCTCAGCACTAAAAAAAACAGTGCCTGTATTATCAACAAATGTACCGCAAATATATTTCGTTTATTGAACGGTAATCGTTGAAAAAGTGCTAATAAAAGTGCGCTGATAATTAGCCAGCATACATAATTGTAAAATGGAATATTTCCACCCTCCCATTTCCAGTAACCTAATTTTTCTGCCACGGGCTCCATCACCCAATCAAAAAAAACAGCCAGCACCGATGCATCTATAACAAAAGAAATTTTTTGCACCCTGGTATTTATTGTTACACCTTTTTCATTAATGCGGCGTAACATCCTGTTTTCATAAAACTGAGTAGCAACGCCGGCACAATACATAACGATAAACCAATTAATACCAATAATCAAAGGCACACCAAAAACTTTTATTCCTAAAATATTTCCATATTGATAATGACCAAAAACTAATCCTGTATTGGCACCTGAATACTCAACTGCAAAACCAACGATAAAACTTATGATGATGAAAATAAAAAAGTAAATATTTTTTTGTTTTTGTGTGATAATAAGCAAAGCCGTCATAAGCAAAAGATTCAATGGCGTGTTTTGAATGAACCAATTTTTATACGGAGTAAATAAAATTCCGATTGCACCTGAGACATGAAATAGTAATGCAATAAAAAGCGCAATATTGCTAACAAGATTTCTTTTATTCATAATGATGCTTCCGCTTCTTGCTGTCTTCTTCTATAATATCTGTTGTAATTTTTGCTGATTTTAAACACAAAGGAATGCCGCCGCCGGGATGAACACTTCCGCCTGTAAAATATAAATGCTTTATATTTTTTGAAAAATTTGGATGACGAAAAAATGCAGCGCGTTTAGAGTTAGAACTTGTGCCATACAATGCGCCCAAATAACTTGAAGTAACCGCTTCGATCATTTTTGGATGTAATACATCTTCTGTTTCAATCAAACTTTCTATATCATCATTTAAAATACGGCTCAGCTTTGATAAAACATTTTGTTTGCACGTTTTTATAAAACTGTCTTCGCTGAATCTATCATCAGAAGCAACATTAACCATCACAAACCAATTTTCTTTTCCAACAGGCGCGTGCACACCGGGCTCGCATTTAGAAGTTATGTTTATGTAAATAGTTGGGTCGCTGTAAATATTCTTCAGTTTAAAAATTGAATCAAATTCTTTCTTATAATCTTTCGTGAAAAAAATATTATGCAGTTCAAGTTGTGGAAATTCTTTTTTTATACCCCAATAAAAAATCAAAGCGCTGCTGCTGCGCTCCTGTTTTAAAATTTTTTTTGAATAGCGTTCATCATTCAATAATCTTGAATAAGTAAAATACACATCTGCATTGCTAACAACTAAATCGCAAAATAAATTTTCATCGTTTACAACAATACCTTTTACCTCTTTTTGATTTTCGATGATGCGTTCAACATTCGCATTAAATTTAAAACGAACACCTTTTTTTTCTGCGAGCTTATACAGCGCATTTACAATAGCAATCATTCCACCCTCAGGATAAAAAACACCTTCGCTATATTCAATGTGGGGAATCAGTTTTAGCATGCCAGGTGCATGATAAGGATTGCTGCCGCTATATGTTGCATAACGATTGAACAACTGCACCACCTGTGGCTTTGCAAATTTTTTTGCATTGGCTTTATGCAATGTTGAAAAAAGATAGGAATGTTTTGTATTTAATAAAGCGTTTGCAATTTTTGCTCTTCTTAAAGTTGAACGTTTGTGTAATGAATGATTTAAAAAAATATTCCCGATATGCGAATAAATATTGGCTGATTCATTCAGATATGAAATGGTATTTTGTTGAGGCTCGCCTGTTTTTTCGAAAAGTTCTTCTGCAAATTTTTTTTTATCAGTATATGCATTTATAACAGTTCCATCTTCATAAAAATACTTACATGCAATGTTTATAGGTCGATAGTTAAAGTAAGCATGTATATCTTCTCCTGCAAGTTCAAACAGCTCTTCAATATTTACTGGTTGTACAAATAAGCTTGGTCCTGTATCAAAAGTGTAACCGCCTTTTTTAAGGATGTTTATTTTGCCGCCGGGATAGCTGTTCTTTTCAAAAACAGTTACATCATAATTTTTTACTGCTAATCGAACAGCGGTTGCAATGCCTGCAATGCCGGAGCCAATAATATAGGCTTTTAATTTTTCTTGCATTATGCAGTTTGAACATTTGCATTTATTTCTGCAATTGATTTTTTTACCAGCGGAAAAGCAATTTTAAACCACTCTGTAAATTTTTGAGGATGCGATTTTAAGTTAGACTCAATTTCTTCAACCGAGCGATAACAAACATCTTCTACTTCTGCCTTGCTTATATTTATTTCGCCATTATAAGTTCCTGAAAAAACATGATCAAATTCATGTTCTGTTAAACCATTTTCAAAAACTGCTTTATAAGTAAAATCAAATAACTTTTCAAGCGGTGTTTCAAAACCAAGCTCTTCTTTTAGTCTCCTGCCTGCGGCTTCATAAATTGTTTCGTTTGGTTTAGGATGGCTGCAACAAGCGTTCGTCCATAAACCTCCGCTGTGATATTTATTAAAAGCGCGTTGCTGTAAAAGCATTTCGCCTTTATCATTAAATATAAAAATACTAAATGCTCTGTGCAATTTTCCTTCACGATGCGCCTGCATCTTTTCCATTACGCCGGTTTGATTATCGAACGCATCAACCAATACTACTTCTTCCATTTTTTAAAAATAGTGATTTAAAGGTTATATATAAGCATGGAACAAATATTTAGCGAATTAATACACTTGTTCCTTTCAAAAATATTTTTTTGCCCGAATCGCGGTCTGTGTAACTCAGCATCCAAACGTATGCACCAGATGCCTGCGGCTTACCATCAATTTTTCCATCCCATTTATATTGCCAGTTGGTTGTTTGAAAAACCATTTGCCCGTAACGATTATAAATCCTGAATTCAAGGTTATCTGCTTTATATGCATTTAGGGGATAAAGAAAATCGTTCAGTCCGTCGCCGTTTGGCGTAAATGCTGTTGGTACTGTAATGTAACAACTATATAAAACCTGAATTCTTATTTCAGCCGTATCATAGCAATTAATATCATTTTTTACAATCAGTGCCACGGGATAATATCTGCCATCACGCTCACTTGCCTGCGCATATTTTTTTGGTGGAGGATTCTGAAAATTACTTGTTGTGCCATCACCAAATATCCAATACCAGCTTACAATTTTTCCAATGCTTGAATCTGTGTAAACGGCTGCATCTTCCGGGCAAAGCGTTGTTGATGGCGCCATTGAAAATTTTGCTGTTAACTGGTTATCTAATAAAATATTTGCTGAAGCTGTATCGGAACAGACACCATTGCTTGCTAAAAGCGTAATGTGTTTGCTTCCATAATCTTTAAATAAGAAAATGGAGTCTTCAGCCGTGCTCGCTCCATTCACATCAAAAGTCCAGTTCCATTGGTTTACATGATCGCGTCCGTCATGCGCATATAACAATGTATCATAAGTACAACCCAGGCCAACGTGATAAGCAAAATCTGCAGAAACTGTATCGGCAGTTGTAAATGCAATGGTTGAACCGGCAGGCGTAACTTCTCCGCATTCATCTATCAATGTATTACCATCATTTCCTTTTTGCAAAGTGATGTTGTATGATCCATTGATTAAAACAGGTTTATTTAACACTACATCAATAATCGTTGAGGATCCGTTCACACAAGAAGCACCAAAGGCTTTTAAAATCGATATTGTTGGGCTTCCTGTAATATTAAAATCAGATCCATCAGGCGCTATCGTATTGCATTTTATTCCATTTCTAAAAACAAGTTGTAAAGTATCGGGCGCGCATGTTACAGGACTTAAGCTATCCATTGGTGTTGGTTGCACGGGGTAAACGGTGAAAGGAAGGCTGTCAAATGCAGGAATATTATTGTCACAAATATCAAGTAATGTGTTTGCGTCACTTCCATTTTTAATAACCAGGTAATAATTGCCGGCGGTAAGTGGTTTATTAAGATTAAGAATAACAGAATCCATATCAAAGCCGGTACTGCATGCTGCTGCCATTGCAGCTTGTATTGTTGCATTGGCCGGAGAAACCATAAAATCACTGCCATCGGCAACAAGACTTGCGCACTTCATTTTTTTACTGAGTTTTAAGTAAACAGTTTCTCCATTACAACTAATATTCGCACTAACCATTGCCGGTTTTGTGGTGTCAGTAATAACTGCAGTGCCACCACCAAATGAAAGGCCATACCCGCTTTGGTTATCGCCCGAATAATGACTTATCAGCAATAAATATTTATGACCAAGAATAATGTTGGGCATCTTACTAAAGGTAGGAGCATCATAATATGGAGGAAACCCACCCAGCTCTTGTGGATTTGATGCACATTCAAATAAACGAGCTGCAGATGAATTAGTGCCGGTTTTTCCTGTATAACCACGGCTGCTTTCCAACGATGAATTCCCCGACCAGTTGCCTACAACAAATAAAGAAGAGTCGGTATATACATCATTTGGATTATGACCTGTGATGTCAAACACCTGCCAGTCGTAATCATCGTTTAAATTATTCGGAGTAATTGTAAAGCCCAAAGTGCCGGATGAAAAGCATGTGAAGGTATACCAGAACGGATTAAGATCTGCATAAGTTACTCCATCACCTGTGCAACCGGGAACTGGTAAAGCATTGCCTCCGCAGGTGGGAACATCATGTTGTTCAAAAACACTTGTACCACAAACAGGAAAAGCAGTTGTTGGTGTTTGCCCAAGTGTTGTACAGCCGTTTTGGCCATTGCTCTCTAAACGAAAAAAAAGCAACAGGAAAAAAACAACAAGAAATTTCCTCAGCATATCTATAATACAAATTAAGACAATAAACGTAACAGCAGCGTTGGAAATTATAACCGGCTTTCTTAAGAACTTATATCTCTAATGAAACCATTTACTTTGCAAACATGCAAACAGATTTTTTAGTAATTGGTTCCGGCGTGGCAGGTTTAACCTACGCAATAAAAACAGCAAAAGCATTTCCGCAGAAAGAAGTGCTGGTTGTTACTAAAACAACTGCGGATGAAACAAACACCAAGTATGCACAAGGTGGCGTGGCAGGTGTGTGGGATGCGAACGATAGTTTCGAAAAACATATCGAGGATACGTTAATTGCAGGCGATG
>DASZUY010000042.1:0-10627 GCA_035547495.1 Parafilimonas sp.
CAAAACCTGATGTTGGAATTGAAGAGCCGAATTACGATTACACCAACGATTTGCAAATGAGTTTAGGTGCGCAGGGAAATGATGTGGGCAATGGTCAATCGCAGGATTATGAACAAGGTTATGATAATACAAATCCGCAGAACCTTGCGCCGGAAAGTGACACGCATGATTTGAAGAATAATGATCAATCACCAACAGGTGAAGAGGCACAACCCTTAAACGATAACAACAAACCTGTAACGAATAAAAATAATAACAAACAACCTGCAGATACAAGTAAAAAACCGAAAGCAGTTATGCCTAACAAAAGCGGCGGTAAATAATTTTAGGTTATAATCATTTCAACCTTTCAAACTGCTTACTGCGAAATTATTTTAAATACATTTGAGTAAAACATCGAATGAATAAACATAACATCAGCACACAACAATTGCCTGATGTGTTTTCTTTAAATGAAGAAGAAAACAAGTTTAATTATGCTCACAATCTGGAAGAAAATATTCATTCAGATTTTAGCACACGTTCTCCGCTTCGCTATCCTGGTGGTAAAACGAGAGGAATTGAATTTATAACAAGATTTTTTCCGAAGAACCTCGATAAATTTTTATCTCCTTTTTTTGGTGGGGGCTCTATTGAATTATTTGTTGCAGCGAAAGGAACTAAAGTTTATGGTTACGATATTTTTTCTCCGCTTGTTGAATTTTGGCAATGTCTTTTATCGCAACCAAATGAACTTGCAAAAAAAGTAGAGGAATATTATCCATTACCAAAAGAAAAGTTTTACCAGCTTCAGCATGAACAAATGCATTTTAAAACAAAGCTTGAAAGAGCAGCGGTATATTATGTTTTAAATCGAGCTTCGTTTTCCGGCGCAACCTTATCGGGAGGTATGTCGCCCAATCATCCAAGATTTACGCTTACATCAATTGAGCGATTAAAAAATTATTACAATCCAAACATCCAGATTGAGAAGGCTGATTTTAAAAACTCCTTAGAAAAACATCCGTTTACATTTGCATATCTCGATCCTCCTTATTTAGTTAAGAGTTCTCTTTACGGAAAGAAAGGCAATGCGCATAAAGATTTTGATCATGAAGTTTTGGCTGATATTTTAAAAAACAGGGAGCATTGGATTTTATCTTATAATGATTGTGCCGAGATCAGAAAACTATATGAGGGTTTTCATATTTTAACGCCAAATTGGAAATATGGAATGTCGAATGATAAAATGTCGAAAGAAGTTTTAATATTCAGCAAGAATTTTAAAATAGATGGTCATCCGGTTTATTAAACTGATTGAAACAAAAAACAAGAAATGTTCACAGGAATAATTGAAGCAACGGGAAAAATAAATTCGGTAGAACCAAATGGTTCTAACAAAACTTTTTGGATCGCTTCATCTATATCAAATGAATTGAAAGTTGATCAAAGCGTTAGTCATGATGGTGTTTGTTTAACGGTTGAACAGGTTGCAAACGACATGCATCGTGTAACAGCCATTGAAGAAACGCTCGAAAAATCAGCAATCAATCACTGGAAAAAAAATGATACGATAAACTTAGAACGCTGCATGAAAATGAATGGCAGGCTCGACGGTCATATTGTGCAGGGACATGTTGATGCGGTTGCAACCTGTATTGATGTGGAAGAAAAAAATGGCAGTTGGGAATATCGTTTTCAAATTCCTGCGGAATTCACACATCTTATAATTGAGAAAGGTTCTGTTTGCCTGAATGGAATTTCACTTACCGCTTTTGACATAAAGTTCAACAGTTTTAAAGTAGCGATTATTCCGTTCACATATGAGCATACAAACATCAGTTTGGTAAAGAAAAATTCAGTTGTAAATATCGAGTTTGATATAATCGGAAAATATCTTGCAAGGTTTCGTGAAGTAGCTTTTGAATCGCCCAAACACTTATTGGCATAGCATCATAATTAATTTTAAATAATAAGAACTAACTTAATTCAACATCTTACATTTTTGTACGTTTGCCCTCTTTAATTTTTATACATGCAAAAAATTAACTGGAAAAAAATTACGCCACACCTTATTGCGATTGGCGTTTTTTTAGTTGTGGCTTTGGTATACTGCAAGCCTGCACTGCAAGGAAAAGTATTAACGCAAGGCGATGTCATACATTGGAAAGGAATGGCGGAAAATTCCATGAAGTATAAAGAAACGCATGGCAATTATCCGCTATGGACGAACAGCATGTTTAGCGGTATGCCTGCATATCAAATCGCAATGGATCCAAAAAATCCGTTCAACATAATTTACCTGCACGAAGTTTTTTCATTGTTTCTCGGAAAGCCTTTCATGTTTTTCTTTTTGCTGTGTGTTGGGTTTTATTTTTTGAGCCAGGTGTATGGTGTTGATTATCGCATTGGCATTTTAGGCTCACTTGCTTATGCATATGCGTCTTTCAGTTCAATATTGGTCGTCGCGGGTCACGAAACGCAAGTGCAGGCGATGGCATATATGCCCGCATTGCTTGGTGCAATTTTATTGGTGTATAAAAAAAGATATTTAGCGGGCGCAACATTAACGGCAGTCTTCACGGGATTACTTGTTGCGATGAATCATTTACAGGTTACTTATTATTTGCTTATCGTAGTTGCGTTCATGACCGTCTATTATTTAATTGAATGGATCAAGGCAAAAGATTATAAGCACATCATTAAATCGTTCGCCATACTTGCTGTAATGGGATTGATTGGTATTGCATCAAACCTTGTAATAATTGCAACAACCTATGATTATTCAAAAGCTACCATGCGTAATGGTGTGTTGAATTTAGATTCAACGAAAACAAAAGCTTCAGAACAAACAGGCTTGCCAATCGATTATGCATTCGACTGGAGCTTTGAAAAACCTGAAGTGTTTTCAATTCTAGTTCCTGATGTTTATGGCGGTGCCTCTGGTGTAGATGAAATAGGTAAGAACTCGCATCTCGCAAATCTGGCGAAGCAACAAGGCGCATCAGAAGATGATGCGGTAAATTTTGCAAAACAAACAGGTGATCAGTTGGGCGGAACATATTGGGGAAGTCAAAATTTTACTTCAGGTCCTGTTTATCTCGGCGCAATTATTTGTTTTTTGTTTTTGTTTGGAATGATCTATTTAAAACGAAAAGACAAATGGTGGATGCTTGCTGTATGTGTGCTCGCTATCATGATGAGTTGGGGAAGATTTTTTCCAGGCTTCAACGATTTTCTTTTTTATCATTTGCCTTTATACAACAAGTTTAGAGTTCCCACTTACACGCTTACAATTGTTCAGTTAATATTTCCATTATTATCTGTAATTACGCTGCAACAATTATTTTTTGTTGAAACAGATAAAGCTTTCGTTTGGAAAAAATTAAAGATTACCGGTGTTGTAATGATTGGTGTTTTCTTAATTCTGTTGATGATGTATTCAAGTTTCACTTATGAAGGACAAGAGAAAAGCCAGATAGAAAATGTAATTAATCAGCAAACAGATAAAAATCAATCAGCAGCAATTCAATCTGCATACAATGCACTGAAGCAAGACAGGCAGGCTTTATTCAGCGATGATATACTTCGCTCATTTATTTTTATTGCACTTGCATTTGCATGTTTATGGGCATACACAAAAAACAAATTAAAGCCTGCGTATGCAATCATTGCAGTTTTAGTATTAAGCTCAATAGATGTTTTAGCTGAGGGAAGAAGATATTTGAATGATGATATGTTTCAATCTCCGGATGATCAAACTGCACAGAACTTTGTGCCTTCAGCGGCAGATCAGCAAATCTTGCAAGACACAGGTTATTATCGTGTACTTAATCTTACGGTGAGTCCGTTTCAGGATGCATCAACATCATACTTTCACAATTCAATCGGTGGCTACCATCCGGCAAAACTTGCTATCTACCAGGATTTAATTACTTACCAGTTAGGCAATAAATTAAACATTAATGTGCTCAACATGCTCAACACAAAATATGTAATTACAAAAAATCAACAAGGTCAACCGGAGGTTCAACAAAATCCTGGCGCATTGGGCGCGTGCTGGTTTGTAAAAGATATTGATTATGTAAAAGATGATGCTGCTGCAATGCGCGCATTGGATAATAATAATCCTGCTGATACTGCGGTTGTTGAGCAAGACGAAAAAAATAAAATTAATTCTGCACCCGTGTTTGACAGCGCTGCAAAAATTCGATTAATAAAAAATGATAACGATGTAATTAATTATTCAAGCGCGAGCAACACAAATGAGTTTGCAGTGTTTAGTGAAATATATTATGATCGCGGATGGAAGGCGTACGTTGATAATAAAGAAGTGCCGATTGTAAGAACAGATTATGTTTTAAGAGGCTTATCAATTCCGGCAGGTAATCATAACATTCGTTTTGAATTTAAACCCGCTTCTTTTTACAGCAGCAGAACAATTGAAATGATTGCATCAGCAATAGTTTGGCTACTTATCATTGCTGCTATCTTCATTGGAATAAGGCGAAACAATAAACAAATAAAGATTGTGTAAATAAAAAAGTCCCGGAAATCTCCGGGACTTAATGTTATTCTACTTAAGTGAAACTGCTTATTTCTTTTTTGCAGCTTTCTTAGCAGCTTTTTTAGGAGCAGCTTTTTTAGCAGCTTTTTTAGGAGCGGCTTTCTTAGCAGCTTTCTTTGCTGTTGCCATAGTTTTTGAAATTTAATGGTTAGTAAAAAAAATTATAATACTAAATTATATACTTTAATTCAAACACCAAAAAATTTATGCATATAAAGTGGATAACCTCTTTATAACATAAACAACAACATCAATAAATTTTATGCTAAGCTTCTGCAGGAACAACCGAAACATTTGTTCTGTTCAATCTCGTTTTTGAAAATTGAACGATGCCATCAGTAAGTGCAAACAATGTAAAATCTTTTCCTACACCTACATTTTTTCCCGGATGATAAACAGTTCCTCTTTGACGAACGATAATGTTTCCTGCAAGCACAGGTTGGCCGCCAAATACTTTTACACCTAAGCGTTTGCTTTGCGAATCACGTCCGTTTTTTACGCTGCCTTCACCTTTTTTATGTGCCATAAAACAATTTGAATTTAAAATTTGGAATTGAAGATTGTTATGCTATGCTTTCAATTTTAATTTGTGTAAGCTGAGTTCTGTGTCCATGCTTTTTACGAAAACCTTTTCTTCTCTTCATTTTAAAAGCAATCACTTTATCATCTTTTACTAACTCATTTACTATTTCAGCTTTTACATTTGCTTTGGCATCTTTGCCAAAAGAATGGTTGCCATCATTTTCAACAAGCACTGCTTCAGAAAATTCTAATTTATCACCGGTTTTGCCGCTGAGATGCGGCACATATAAGCTTTCACCTTCTTTTACTTTAAACTGCTGACCGGCAATTTTTATTATCGCAAACATAGCTAACAAATTTTTAGGACGGCAAAGGTAATGTTTCGCGGGTTATTTATGAAAAGAAAATTGTAAAATCTGCCTAATTTATATAAGAAAATCTGCAAGAAAGAAAGCTAATGCTAATTTTGCCCGTTTAGCGCGTTGCCTATGTACTTAAAATCTTTGTTAGCAAAACCATTCGCAAATTACATTTTCAATAAGACAAAGAAATGGATGACGACGGCGGTAGGAGACCAGGATAGCCTTCTTAAATCGCTTGTAAAGTCTGCAAAAAACACGGAGTTTGGTAAAGAACATGGTTTTGATTCCATTCAATCTTATGAAGATTTTAAAAAACAAATTCCAATTCGGGATTACGAAGAATTAAGCCCATATATTAATAAAATAAAAGAAGGCAAGCATAATATTTTGTGGAAAGGCAAGCCGATCTATTTTGCAAAAACAAGCGGCACTACAAGCGGCGTTAAATATATTCCCATTACAAAAGAATCCATTTCCAATCACATAGATACCGCACGCGATGCCTTGTTGTGTTATATGGCGCAAAGTGGAAATTCATTATTTGCAAATGGTAAAATGATTTTCTTGAGTGGTTCACCTGAACTTGAGCGTATTGCAGGAATTCCGACAGGAAGGTTAAGCGGAATCGTAAATCATCATGTTCCAAGATATTTACGTAGTAATCAATTACCTTCTTATGAAACAAATTGTATTGAAGATTGGGAAGTAAAACTGGATAAAATTGTTGAAGAAACAATTAATGAAGACATGACGCTTATTAGCGGAATTCCACCATGGATGCAAATGTATTTTGACAGGTTAATGAATGTGTCAGGAAAAAAAATAGGAGAGTTGTTTAAAAATTTATCAGTGTTGGTATATGGTGGTGTAAACTTTGAGCCATATCAAAACCGCATATTTGAAAGCATTGGAAGAAAAATTGATTCGATAGAATTATTTCCTGCGAGTGAAGGTTTTTTTGCTTTCCAGGATAAGCCACAATCAGAAGGTCTTTTATTAAATAGCGATTCAGGAATTTTTTATGAGTTTGTTCCGGCAAATGAAATATTCAATACAAATCCAACGAGACTTTCTCTGCGAGATGTAAAACAGAATGTGAACTACGCCATGATCGTAAGTAACAATGCCGGGTTATGGAGTTATAATTTGGGCGATACAATAAAGTTTGTGAGCACTGACCCATACAGATTAATTGTTACGGGCAGAACGAAACACTTTATTTCAGCATTTGGTGAACATGTAATTGCAGAAGAAGTTGAAGATGCACTTACAAACGCGGCGAACGAAGAAGGTATAAAAATTATTGAGTTTACAGTTGCGCCCTTGGTTGCGCAAAGCAATGGCAAAAGTTTTCATGAATGGTTTATAGAATTTGAGGAAGCGCCAGCTGATTTAAAAAGCTTTTCAATTAAGGTTGATAATAATTTACGTGAAAAGAATATTTATTATGATGATTTAATATCGGGAAATATTTTAGAAACACTAAGGATAAATGCGGTACGAAAAAATGGTTTTATAGATTATATGAAATCAATCGGAAAGCTTGGCGGCCAAAATAAATTACCGCGGTTGAGTAATGACAGAAAAACTGCCGATGCACTGTATAAATATTTGTATAATTAAGTTACTTTCACTTTTAAATTAGTTTTAATAATAGGCAAAACTTACATTTGCTTTTTCAATCATTTTATTTTGATGGAATATAACACAACACGCAACCATCTAAGTATGCGTGAATATGGCCGCCACATTCAGAAGATGGTGGAATATCTTCTTACAATTGAAGACAAAGAAGAAAGGCAACAGCAGGCACAAGTTGTAATAGAGCTGATGGGTTTTTTAAATCCTCATCTTAGAAACGTAGAAGATTTCAGACATAAACTCTGGGATCACCTTTTTTATATAAGTGATTTTAAGTTGGATGTTGATAGTCCCTATCCTATTCCGCAAAGGGAAACTTATAAAGCAAAGCCAGATCCTTTGCCTTATCCAAAGCGGCATCCAAAATATTCTCACCTGGGTAAAAACCTGGAAGTAGTAGTAGATAAAGCATTAAAAGAAACCGATCCCGAAAAGAAAGCAGGATTCGCAAATGCCATTGCATATTATATGAAACTTGCTTATAGTAACTGGCATAAGGAATTGGTGCATGATGATGCAATTCGCAGCGAATTAAATAATATTACAGGTGGCGAGCTTGAATTTAGTAACACACCATTTATTAAACATCGCAATGTAAGTTTTGAACGCGATGAGTATAGAAGCGGAAATAATCGTCGACAAAACTTTGGCGGAAGAAGTAATAACAGAGATAACCGCAATCGCAATAATGGCAGAGATAACAGAGATAACCGTGGCCGTGGCGGCAGGGATAACAGAGATAATAGAGATAATCGCGGGCAAAATTTTAAAAAGCGATTTAAGTAAATACTTATTAGAAATAAATGCCTGCAATTTTGCAGGCTTTTTTTTGCAATTATTGTCTAAAATAAATTATGCATTCTCCCCTACCCAAGTATACGGTGCATTAGATGTACATGTATGTATGCAAAAATTAAAAACAGGTTTAATAATTGTATAGACAATAAAAAACTACATGAAAAAATCAATTCAGCAAAAATCAAAATCGTCTGCATCAGCAGATAAAAAAAATACGCGCCCGTTTACAACAAAGCAAAAAGGTTATAAAGAAGATATATATAATAATGAAGAGCAGAAAAATTATGAGAAAAGTGAATTATCAAAAAACAAAAAAAATACTGCAGGTCCAAAATCGTAATTGCAGCTCATAATTCTATTGGCTGATATAATTCAAACCCTTACCTTCGCAGCCTCAAAAAATTTCGGGAGGTAGTTCAGCCCGGTAGAATACCTGGTTTGGGACCAGGGGGTCGCAGGTTCGAATCCTGTCCTCCCGACTAACATTTTAATAACTTTTACTTAAAGCTCGCAAAATAAAAAGTTGCGGGCTTTTAAATTTTTACACTTTGCAGTATTTTACCTAATCCTAACAACGCTAAATTTTAATTTTGACATCATCCGATACGATTTGTTTTTCCAAAAAATATAATGTTTGACATACTGATGGAAAAGAGGTTCATATAAAATCATTGATTTTTTTAAGCGTCTATTATTCAAAAGAATTACAAGATGATTCAAAGTAATATAAATTTGTAACATGGTTGCAAAAAGTAATAATGTAATATTTAAGATTTACCTGGCTGTGCTGTTGCTTTTACATTTTGCACCTGTTGTACAAGCGCAGCAGAATACGTCAACTAATCAATACGGCTTGCATGTTATAACTTCAACCAAAGAACTGCAACAAACCATTGATGCAGACAGCAACAAAGCTTTCGTGCATTTAAAAAAATATGTGCCGGGCATTGTGCTCGATATGAAATATGCTACCACGCAAAATTGCATGTACACAAAAATGTATGATAAAGCATCAGACATGATTCGCCTTTGTACTGCAAAAGCATTGGATTCTGCGCAGCAGGAATTTAAAAAATATGGTTACGGCATAAAAATATATGATTCTTATCGCCCCTATTCAGTTACATGTTATATGTATAGCCGCATTCCCGATTCTAACTATTTGGCAAAGCCCTGGCGCGGCAGCCGGCATAACCGCGGCATAACGGTTGATATGACTTTGATTGATTTGAAAACAGGTGAAGAATTACGTATGCCAACACCTTTTGATTGTATGGCGCCCGTTGCAAATTCTGATTATCCAAACATTAAAGACAGCGTTGTTTTACGCAACAGAACATTGATCATTGATGTAATGACAAAGTATCATTTTAAAGTAGCACAATCTGAATGGTGGCATTACGATTATTTGCCTGCACTGGATTATGAATTGTTAGATATTCCACAAAGTGTATTGGAGAAGTTTGTGAACAAATCAAAACGCAAATAAATATTTGTGTCAAAGCACTCTTCATGCAGATCAACTCACTACAAAAATATTACTATAACTGATGCTGCATTATGTCCTTCTAAATGCTTCATATTACTTATAAGGTGTTGTACTATTAAATTATCAGGAATTAAGTATTAATGACGCTGTTTCCAACGCATAATCAAAATTTAAACAAACAGGATTTCTTCTATCACTGAAATAATGATTTGACCTTCCTCTTATAAATCTAATAGCGCAACAGGTTTCTTGCAGTATTTAGCTATTCTATTTATTTAAATCACTATTTTTTTGAAAGGAAGCGTTTTTTGCGAGCTTAATCGCCTCCATGCATATTCAATGGGTCCGTAATTAAATTTATGTAACCAGTATTTGCTTATAAATATCTGCACCACAAAAACAATAACGGCTAATATGAAATAGAATGAATAAGGCTTACTGCTTCCAACAGATAAGCCAACGCCGGTGAACACAAAGAATGCAATAATGTTTTGCATGATATAATTTGTCAGCGTCATTTTTCCATACAGCTCCATTGCTTTAAAAATAGCTTTTAGTTTTCCTGATACATAAAGCCACATAATAGCTGTTGAGAAGAAAATCATGGCGCATAAAAAAGCAATAATAAAAAAGTTGCAGTACACTTTAAGAAAGTTTACTTGTTTGCTTAGATAAGTTAAATAAGTTGATAAAGCAAAAGCAGGAATGGAAAACCAGAATAAACGTTTTATATAAACTTTATTGGCTTGAAGGTTTTCAACAAAATGAGTGCGCTGTATAAACATTCCCCAAAGAAAACAGCAGAACATAACATGCTGCACAAAAATGGCATAAAACGTCCAGCTTGACTGCAGTATGTAAGAGGCTGCTAAATTATATTTCAATACATCAGTTAAATGATGGCTTAACAATAAGGGGCGCAGCTTATCAATTTTTTCAACAGGCGCCATTGATGCAGCATACAGTGTATAGCCAGAAATTAACGGTACTAAAGCCAGTAAAATGATAGCAAATACAAGAATAGTTTTGGTTGATGATTTATAAAATAATAATAACAAAATGCCCAATACAGCATAGCTTTTTAATATGTCGCCATCGAAAAAGCAGGAATTGATAAATGCTATTACAAAGAGCCAAAACATTCTTCTTGTAAAAAACGAAACAGTATTAACGCCTTTTTGTTTGAGGTTATTGATTAACACTGCAAAGCCATAGCCAAATAATACACTTAGCAACAACGCTGATTTTCTAAAAAATATATAGTTGGCT
>DASZUY010000043.1:0-4900 GCA_035547495.1 Parafilimonas sp.
ATTGAATTAGTTTCTTTAAGAGAATCAAATATCGTATATGCGAATAGATATTTTTTTACTGATAAAACCGCTTCTTTTATTCCCACTGCCAGTTCTGGTAAATCAGAAATGAAAATTGATTTCACTACTACCGAATACATAGTTAATCCAAATAAAAAAGCCTCATAGGTTTTATGGATAAGAAAGAAATAGGAATAGCCATTAGAAAAATAAAAGATATTGCATTTTTTGTTAATGAAACGTTGTTCGACAATAATATTTCAAGGCAAATAAGAGTAGATTTTGCGAATATTTATAATTTAAATACCGACACGGGATTATTGAATTTCGGTGTAAGAATAATTTTCAGATATAAAGATGCAAAAGTTGATGACATCTTAGTTAGTTCTGAGGTTGAAACTCATTTTCAAATTGCTGATATTAAAAACCATCTAACAGAAGATGGGCAAGTTGAACTACCTCAAAACGTTTGGGTTACCTTTGTTAGCTTAGCCGTTACTCATGCTCGAGCACTATTAGCAAAGAATTTAGCTGGCACTGTCTATCAAAATTTTATTGTACCGATAGTAGATGCAACGGCTCTTGCAAAATCATTTTTCCCTAATTTATTTGAGCAAAATATAGAAAACAAGTAAGGGCAGATACTCTTACAAAGAGTATTGACTTTCAATAAGATTTACAACTGTGGTCTAACAGGTATATAGTTACCTCTCACGACTACGTTGCGGCGTATTCAAATCTCAGATTTGTTTCGGTGACACTCTTAAGTAAATGAATTTGGTTATTCTAAAGAAATATTAGCTTCAAAATGTTTTTTTAAAAGTTTAGTGTTAAAAAAAATCCTGCTATTCTTAGCAGAAGTTTTTTATTAGTGCATTCAATCATATCTTTTACTGACGACAATCATCTATTTCCTGAAACACGGTTTTTATTTTTGCATCATGAATAATCCGTTAGTGGTTGAAATAGCCAATCTTCATGAAATGCTTGAAGAAAAAGAAAATGAACATCAGACATTGATCAATAGCGGCGCTGATGAGAACACGCTGCAAAAGAGCCATGGAGCTATTGAGATGCTGAAGCAACGATTGCAGGCATTAGAGGATATGCTGTTAGATGATGCTTTTGAAAACGATTAGTTTGTTGACCTGGTTCTATCACATTTACAATAGCAGCCAAAGCTTCACATCATATATAACATTAATTTATTTATTGCCTTTTAACCTGCCCTTTAAAACTTGCATATCTTTGTTTTGGTTACACGGAATATTATCTTGTTTCATGGTCTCGCGTTTCTATTTCCTGGTTTCGCGTTAAGGCGTTTTGGCGTTTTATTATTCGCTCTCCGACAGTTCCCCGATATTCCAATAAGCCTGTTCCCTAATTGTCTTTTGAATTGATTTAAAAACGTCTTTATGAGGTCGCTTGATGATACGCAGCAAATTGAAACATTAAAAACAGAAGAGGATAAGTATAAGTGGCTTTTTAATACAAGCCCGATACCGATGTATATCTATGATTCTGAGAACTTTCAATTTATTGCAGTAAATAATGCGGCGCTAAAGCAATATGGCTACACCAAAAAGGAATTCCTTTCGCTTGATGCAACCCGCATTCGTCCTGCAGATGATATACCCGCATTAAAAGCCGCGAATATTGCTGTGCCCAAAAGCTATTTTGATTTTGGATATTGGCGGCATATCAGGAAAAATCTTGAAACTTTCTATGTACAGATTTATGGGTATGCAACAGAATTTGAAGGCAGAAAAGTAACGGTGGTAAAAGCCATTGATGTAGATCAAAAGGTGAAAGCAGAAAAGGCGCTTCGTGAAAAGAATGCCGAGATAACAGGTATTTTAGAAAGCATCACCGACGGCTTTTATGCGCTTAACAGTAAATGGGAGATCACCTATTTCAATAAAACGGCAGAAAGGGTACTTTGCTGCAAAAGAGCAGATGTTATCGGTAAGAATATCTGGGATTATTTTCCCCGCTCCAGGGAAGGAAGATTTTACGATGAATACCAGCGTGCGATGACTGAAAAGATAAGCATCCACTTTGAAGAATGTTACGCCCCATTGGGTGTGTGGGCTGCAATTAATGTTTACCCTACGCCGGATGGTATCGCGGTTTATTTTGTAGACATCACCGAACAGAAAAAGACACAGGAAAAAATATATATTGACGAGCAGAATCTGAGAGCCATTATTAATAATACTGATGATGCCATCTGGTCTATTGACCGGAACTACCAGTTTATTTCTGCCAACACTGCTTTTTGGCAAAAATTGCAGGAAAGATTTGGTATCGGGGAAGGAGCACTTACAGGAGAAGATTTTGATAAAGAGATATTTAAAGCGTGGCAGGAATATTACGACAGAGCTTTCGCAGGTGAGGCTTTTAAGATAGTATATACCTATGAAGGTGCAGATAAAACCAGCTATGAAGAAGTGCGCTTTAATCCCATTCGCAACAAACAAGAGGAAGTGATCGGGATCAGTTGCTTTTCCAGTGATATTACCGAACAGTACCTCCATTTACAAAAGATCGAAAAACAGAATGAGCAGCTCAGAAAGATTGCGTGGATGCAGTCCCATGAACTGAGACTTCCTGTAGCGAATATCCTGGGATTATCCACTTTATTCGACCTGGAAAACCGCGATGAGGTTTCGACTAAACAGATATTGGAACTAATGATTAAAAGCACTGAACAATTAGATGAGGTTATCAGGAAAATTACAGTGTTAGCTGAAGAATGAAATATTGTTTCTACAGGTTAGCGCCGCACAACACCAACCGTTAGCCGCTGTACAATAAAACAATTGTTGGCTGTAATCAGCATCAGCATTTACAGTACATTTAAGCCTAAAATTAGAGAACATTAATGATGCGCTTTAACAGCAAAGCTTTATTAATAATGCTGCTGGCTTGAGGACTTACCAAACTTTGTTTATGGCATCTTTCAAAAAAAGAAAACTGGTAATATCTGTTGATATAATTTTATTATTTGCCATCCTGCTGTTATTGTCTCCGCGGCTTACCGGATTGCCATTACATGAAATTCTTGGACTGGTAGTATTTATACCTGTAATGGTACATATACTTAATTCATGGCAGTGGGTGCGGCGCACATCAAAAAAAATATTTATAACGGCAACCACGCGTACACGTGTTAACTACCTTATCAATACAATTTTATTTGCACTGATGGTTGTAGTCATCGTTTCCGGTTTTTTTATTTCTGAAGTAACAGTGCCTGCACTTGCGATAAACTTAACCAAAGATACTTTATGGAGATCGGTGCATGTGCAAACCACCACCTTTCTAATGCTTTTCTCTGGCTTGCATATTGCCATAAATCTTGACTGGATCATTGCACTCTTTAAGAAGCGAAAACAAATACCAGCTAAGAACGTGTCAGCAAGGTCTAATCACATCTTTCGCATTACACAACGCATCCTGATCGTGTTATTAGCGGCATCCATTGTTTCATTTATATTGATCTTTCTGGTGGGTATGCCAACAACAGAAAGGTTATACCATCACAGCTATATTAAAGAGTATATGCCCACTTTAAAAAATGGTATTGGACAGTTTCTCGGAGAGTCGTTTTTCGTAATTGTAATTGCCTTTATAGCGCATAAATGGTTACGCATAAAACTATAATTTGCCTTGCTGCGCAATGGCAGCCACAACTGCATTGTTTCAGATTTGCAGTATTGCAAGTCTATAAAAAATCAATCTTTACCATTTCACGCATCTCTCATAATTCATAACTCATCACTCATCACTCACCATTCCTCACTCCGCCTTTCACGGTTATTCAAAAATCTTTTTGCTTTTTTATCATAAAAAATGAATGCAGAAATTTATAGTCCCGTTTTAAAAAACAATATTCTAACTACTGCTGTATGAAACAACCAAAACCTGCCATACGCATACTTGCGGAGCCTTTTCTTTTTATCAAGCATGGGATTGCGCCCGGTTTTGTGCAGCTATTTATTTGAATTTTATGGAGGTGGATTGCACTAACAACAGCCTGCCTGCAGAAGTTGCAAAAAGTAACCGATTAATGTTCAGGATAGAATATTTTTTTCAATTGCGTGTAATAGCGTGAATCTTTGTGTTTTACGCAATTTTATGGCAGCACTCATTTCAAACCTTCCTTTTCGACAAAAATTTTTACTTATCGCAGCTTTAAGTTTTGGAATTTTTATTTTCTTCTGCTCTGCAATCAATGCACTTTCAAACGACACAATTAATACTTTAATTTTTTATTATTGTTTCGGCTTGCCATTTTCACTTCTTGGCTTTTCAACAGAAATTGATTTGAATGACACAAAAATTTTTTTGATTTGGTTAGCTATTAGCATGGTCCTTTTAATTATCAGTTTAGCGACAAATAACTCAGATAAATTTTTAACTCACAGAGCAGCCGACTTTGATTATTCATCCTCTTTTAATGCTGCAATGTCGCGACATTCAACATCTGGACTAAAGAGCTTGTTTTGTTTTTTAATGGTTTATTGGATATTGAACCAGCTTACAAAAAAAATAAATGGAGACTCTCTGGTCAATACGTTTATGCAAAGAACATGGACTAACAACGATACAAAAAGAAAAATGACTGGAGTAGATGTTTTCTGTAACATTATTTTATACATAACAATATTTGCTTCAGTATTATTTTAATAATTGAAAGAAAAACTGCCTACAACAAGCGTATCCTATGTAAAGAGGTTGTAAGAGAGATTAGATAATATGTTTTCCAAAGTTATACACAAATATATTTTCTATCTGTTGGTGTCTTGAGGCTGACCGATAATGAAAAAGTATATCACTAAGCTTTGGTAATGAGTGATAAAATATTTTTTTGAATTGCGTGTAATAGCGTGAATCT
>DASZUY010000044.1:0-2881 GCA_035547495.1 Parafilimonas sp.
TGTCACGTTTTCAACACCCGCTTATTTAAAAACAACTTTTGCCCTAAGTGATTCCCTTCAATCGATAAAACGTCAGTTAGCCATTTCAGATTCTGCATTTTCTTTTGAAGGTAAGCATTGGCTAAAACCTGTAATTGTAAAGAGTTATAAACCCAAAGAAGTAAATTATGACGTAACAAAAAGAGTGAGCAGCTTCTCCAATATAATTACAAGAGACCAAATTGGAGTAGGATCGAATACAGCGGGCTTCGCTATTTTAAGAACTCCGGGAGGAATGCGTTTATTTAGCGGCATGCTGCGCGGCGGACACCCATTGGTTGTGGTGGATGGAAGTGAAATACCTGAAGCCGTGCTAAAGGAATACTCTAAGAACGGAAATCCTGTTATAAACTTTATAAATTCTATACCCGTTAGTACGATTGATTTTATTGAAATTTTAGCCGGACCTGAGGCAGCAGCATATTCTAACGGTGGCAATGGTGTCATTTTAATCAATACAAGATCTGGTGGCAGTGATAGTTCATTGGCAACTCCACTTAAGAGTTTTTACGCAAAAGGTTTTTGCAAACAAGAACCATTTGAAATGCCCGATTATTCAAACCCGCAACTTCAAAATTTAAAAATGCAGGATTTACGTAAAACAATTTATTGGAATGGGAATATTGTTACAGACAAAAACGGAGAAGCTTCTGTTGAATTCTTTGCTGCCGATGAAGCAACAACTTACATTGGTGTTATTACAGGAGTGACAATAAATGGAGATAAAATTTATCAAACATTTACTATAAGCAGAAATTAAATAGTTATTAGTTACAACATTGCAGCAGATTCTGATGGTTCAACCCACGCACCATAATCTTTAATAAGATTAATAAGTTCATCAACTGCAACATTGCTATCAACATTTCGCTTAATGACTTCTTTCCCTTTATATAAAGTGATTTTACCAACACCGCTGCCAACATAACCAAAATCTGCATCCGCCATTTCGCCCGGACCGTTTACAATGCAACCCATGATGGCAATTTTTACACCTTTTAAATGATTGGTTACTGCGCGAATTTTTGCAGTGGTTTCCTGCAGATCAAATAAAGTTCTCCCACAGCTTGGGCAACTAATGTATTCTGTTTTAGAAATGCGTGTTCTTGTTGCCTGTAAAATTGAAAAAGCAGTTGTGTTTAAAAAATGATGATTGTTTGTAGCAGCAATATAATTACGTCCGCTCAGTTTTGTGTTATGCATTTTTTTCGGATCGTTCATCAGCCACAATCCATCGCCAAAACCATCGAGTAATAATGCACCGGCTTCTGCAGAAAATTGAATCAGCTGCTCATCCACTTCGCTGCAATTACTTTCAATACAAATTATAACAGGCGTTTTAATATTACGTTCCATTAATTCAATAATATTTCTGCGCACATCTGCCATGCTGTGTTTGTTGGTTGAATATAAACACAGCACTGCAGTTACATCGGTAGCAATTAAATCAAATATTTTTTCTTTGATGGTTTTATCAATCGTGTGCACATCCATCGCAATAAAATTTTGCTTAGATGATTTTTCAGCTACATCTAAATATTCCACACCATTGAACAACGGAAACGCAAGCTCTGATCCTTCTTCATTCAGCAAATTATTTTTTTGTTCGATCCATGTTTTTGCGTTGCAAATAATTTTTAAAGTGCCTGGTAAATGAAAGTCTAAAATTTTATTTGCTGTATAAATATAATCTGCAGCAGAATCGCCAATATTCCATTTGTCTGTCGTTGCATCATAACTGTAACCAATTGCCTGTAAATCCCCGGCAGTGATTTTTTCTTTTTGCATGAAGTCGGCAATTACAACCGGCACTAACATTCCGCCGATATTATTCACTTCATGTGTATGCCTGCGTTTATATTCAAACGGATTGTAATGAAGATGATTAGTTGCAAGTTGCTGGTTGCTGCTTTCATCACTTACGTTTGAGGAATCACGATTCTGCTCTTTGCCTCTTAATTTATTTGAGACATTATGCAATATGTTTTTTATGGGTGAATGATGTGCCCTGTTTTCATAGCGCTTCACTAAATCTTTACAAACAGGAATTTCAAATTCCGGATCTTCTGTTAATGAAACGCGAATCGTATCGCCCAGTCCATCTTCCATTAAGGTGCCGATGCCAACAGCACTTTTTATTCTTCCATCTTCCCCATCACCAGCTTCTGTAACGCCAAGATGCAAAGGATAACATTCATGAAATTCTTCTTGCATTGTATTTACCAGCAAACGATAAGCTTCAACCATAACCAAAGGATTGCTCGCTTTCATGCTTAATACAATGTTGTGATAATTTTCATTTCTTGCAATACGTAAAAATTCCATAGCACTTTCAACCATACCCATTGGAGTATCACCATAACGGCTCATAATTCTGTCACTTAAAGAACCATGATTCGTTCCAATGCGCATTGCCGTTCCATATTCTTTACAAATTTTAATTAATGGCGTAAAGCGTTCACGAATGCGATCAATTTCTTCTGCATATTCTGTATCGGTATATTCAATCTGTTCAAACTTTTTCTTGTCAACATAATTACCGGGATTTACTCTTACTTTTTCAACAATGCGTGCTGCAATTTCTGCGGCATTTGGCGTAAAATGAATGTCTGCAACCAGCGGCGTTTTATATCCGCGTTTACGTAATTCATTTTTAATATTGAGTAAATTTTCGGCTTCGCGTTTTGAAGGCGCCGTTATGCGCACCAGTTCTGCACCTGCTTCAATACAGCGGATAGATTGTTCAACAGTAGCAATCGTATTCATCGTGTCAGTTGTCGTCATTGTTTGTACACGCACGGGATGAAGATTGCCCAAAAGAAGATCACCTATTTTTACTTCG
>DASZUY010000045.1:0-5470 GCA_035547495.1 Parafilimonas sp.
TCTTCTGCTTGTCGGGCTTAATCGCCGTCAGGTATTTTATATCGCTTGATTTTGCCATGATTAAATCTCCGCTTTTTCAGTTGGTGTAGGTACGCCACTTCTCTTTTTTGTATTGTACTCAACGGCGTATTTGTCGAGTGCAGTAACCAGGTGACGGAGCACCTGCTCATCACGTAAAAGTTGAATTTTCAACTTTTCATTGAAGGTGGATGGCGCTTCATATTCCAGAACCCAGTAAATACCGGTAGTTTTTTTCTGGATAGGATACGCCAGTGATTTTAAACCCCAGGGATTGCTGTGCACTGCTTTTCCACCGTTTTCTGCAATGAAATCGGTATATCTTTTCTGAACGTTTTTAAATTCTTCGTCAGAAAGCACAGGGGTAAAAATCACCATCAATTCATAATTGTTCATTACCCTGTTTTGTTTTAAATGTTTAAATAATAATTAAGGGCGGCAAAGGTAAGGGAGAAACCCATATCAGCCAAACCTGGTTCGTTGGTAAAACTCTAATATGTTTAGCGGAATTTACTTCGCAAAAACTTTAAGATTAACATCCACGTTATTACTCATTACAGCGCTGCTTCCCCCAACGCCAAAATCTTTGCGGTTAATACTAAAGCTTCCTGTGAAAAGTGTTCCGCCGTTTTGAGAAACAGCGGTAAACGGAAATGAAATGTTTTTGGTTATTCCTTTTATGGTTAACTGCCCTGTGGCTATATATCCGTTATTTCCAGCTTTTATGCTTGTTGATACAAAACTGATGTTAGGATATTTTGCAACATCAAAAAAATCTTCTCCCTTGAGATGATTATCCCGCATATCAATGCCTGTATTAATTGTATTTACATCGAGCGTAACTCTAAACGATGCTGCTGAAAGATTTGAAGGATTAAAATTGATAGTTCCATTTAAACCACTTAAAGAACCGTTTGTATTTAAGCCAAAATTTTTTATGGTGAACTTTACTTCGCTTTTTGTATCTACCGGTTGTAAATCTGTTTTTAATTGTTGTGCCTGTATAGAAACAATGCACGCAATAGAAATTATCAAGCTTAAAAATGATTTCATTTATTTTTTTATGATAGATGCGATTATCAGTTAAATATTATTAATAAAAAACTAAAGTTTGCCGAAACAGCATTTAAAACCTTTTTCCATGTGTTAACTGAATAATCTTTTTTGATAAAACAGGTATGCGACTCATAACCTCTAAGAATAATGATGTTGAATTGTTTCCCATAAACCTTTGCACGAGTCTGCCAGTTGCCAGCCTTGATGAAAAACTTTCTTTCCACTTCTTTTCATAATTTTTTTCCATCTCTGTTCTTAAAGCTTTTTTTTGAAGGAATAAATTGATCTGTTCAAAGGCCAATAAAGCGCTGTGCATTGCCATACTCATACCATTTCCGCAAAGCGGTGTTATCATTCCTGCTGCATCGCCTAACATCAGCGCATGGTTTTCTGTCTGCGATTTTTTATCAAAACTTATTTGAGAGATTGTTACAGGCGCTTCAAACAAAAATTCACATTGCGTAAAAATTTCTTTCAAAGCAGGATTTTCATACAAAACATTTTCCTGCATCTGCTTTATTGAATTATTATTTGCCGAAAGATTATCTGCGTTCGTTAAATAACACAAACAATATTTATCATCTTCAATTGCCGAAATTCCGCAATAGCCATTTTTAAAATTGTGCAGCGCAATTTCATCTTTTGAAAAATCTGAGTGCACATGATATTTTACGCCGATGTAATTATTAAGCTTGCTTACTTTTCGTTCTGCAAAACTACGTTTCCATTTTACATCCAGATTGCTGCGTTTACCAAAACTACCGGCTACAATTTTTGCTGTTGCACTTTGTTTATTTGTTTGAATCATGTGCGCATCACTTTCAAAAAACACATCATTCACTTTTGTATTTGTGAAAACGTGAACACCTTTCTTTAAAGCAAGTTGATATAAAGCATTATCAAGTTTATAACGGCTTATACCAAAACCGCCAAGATCTAATAAAAAATTATATGCCTTTCCTCTTATATCTGTTAACTGCAGTTTTTTTATGATTGGTACATTCCATTCATGCAAAGGCAAACCAAGCCGGTCTAAAAAATCATAACTTTCAAAGCTTATATATTCACCGCAAACTTTGTGAAACGGGTATTCTTCTTTTTCAAACAATGCAACATTATAACCAGCATCAGCTGCAACACAAGCAAGTGATAAACCTGCAAGACCGCCACCAATAATTGCTATATCACATTGCTCAGCCATTATTATAAGTTATCAAATAACGAAAAGCCCATTTCCATTGAATTGTAAAATTTTTAAGACCTGCCTGTTGCAAAATTTGCTGCCATTCATTTTTATGAAAACCGCGTGCAACACTTAGCGGCGCATCATGCTTAACCAAATAAGAAGAGGAGAAAATTTTTGTTATGATTTTTATTGAATGATATGCAAACCAGTTACGCTGTAAATCGTTTATAAAAAAACCTATGGTTGAATTTTGCTGCATCCATTTTACCTGTTCAATCAATTCTTCATTTGTAAAATGATGACAGAATAAACTTGAAAAAATTATATCAGGTTTTGTATTGAATAAAGTTTGCTTATAATCATTCGCAATCCATTCTGCATTTAAGTTTTGATATGTTTTTTTCGCTGCATCAACGCATTCCTGTTTAATATCAATGCCGGTGCATTTAAACTGAATATTATTTTTTCTGCACCAGTTTGCTATAACATTAAGATTATTTCCATCGCCGCAACCAATTTCACAAACACGAATTGACTTTCTGTTTCCTAATAATTTTTTGAAACCATTTAATGTTATTGTATGCCCGCCAAGATATTTATTTATGATGTCAATCTCGCGCATGTTAATGCGTATATCTTCAAAAGGAATTGCATCATTATCTAATAACTCTTTTGTGTAAGAACGTTGGCGAAGATTTATTTGCGGGTGCATAAAAATGTTTCCATGGTTAAACCAGGACCAAACGCAGTACCAAAAATGTTTGCAGGCTTCTCATCAAGATTATCTATAATTTCTTTTAGCACAAACAACACTGTTGGTGAAGACATGTTCCCGTAATCATTTAAAATTTTTCTTGAAGCTTGCATATCATCATCCGTTAAGTGCAGTTGTTTTTGAATCGCATTCAGAATTTTTTTTCCGCCGGGATGAATACACCAGTGTGTTATATCTTTTGTTTCGACTCCATAGTGAACATTAGCTTCATCCACTAATGAAGCAATATCTTGCTCAATTAAATCTGGTATGTAACTGCTAAGTGTGATGATAAATCCTTTATGACTTAATTCCCAAGCCATATCTTTTTTTCCGCGATAAGCAACCTTTGAATAAAAATCTGTAAGCTCAATTTTATTTCCGGATGAAATACAATTTGAGACTAAAACAGCAGCGCTTCCGTCAGAAAATAGAATGGTGCTTGATGCACTGTCTGGTGTATATTCTTTTTGAAAATGGATGGAACAAAATTCTGTTGCAACAATTACCACGTTTGAATTGGGAGTGCTGTCACAAATAAGCTTTGCCAATTTTAATGCATGCACAGCGCCATAACAACCCATAAAATTTACAGACGTTCTGAATACCTGTGGCTGCATGTTCATTGCTTCCGCAATTTGCAAATCCAATCCGGGTGCGCTCATGCCAGTACAACTCACGGTAATTAAGTGTGTGATTTGTTGTGGCTGAATAAAATCTTTTATACAATTGTTGATTGATTGAACAGACAATGGCAATGCTTCGCGATTATAAATTTTCATGCGCTCATCTAAATTCGGCAGCGGTTCATCATTCGATGCAGTTACAAAATTCCAATGCTCTTCATTGTTTGGATTTGTATAATCTGCAAGTACAGAATATCTTGTTTCAATGTCGCTTTGCCGGTACATAAATGCAAGCTTGCGTGCTTCAACGGCATCAAGACCATAAATTTTTTGCATCATCGGAATAACATCTTTCTGATGAAAGCTATGTGGCGGCACCGCAGTGCCTATGGAAATTATTTCAATCAAGTTGTTGTATAATTAAAAGTGTAATAAAAGCAAGGTTGGTGCAGGTTGATGCAAGTTTATTCATACGCATGGTATGTTTAAAATCTGCAGCAGCTACGTCTTTATTAACCTGTAAAAACCATACCATAAAATATATAAGCACAGGAACAAAAAACATTATAAGAATACCAAATAAAAACAGCTGATGGATAGAATAAAAATGATAAAAAAGTAACGCGAATGTGGCTGTGTAAATAACAGAACAAAAGATGAACGTTCCTTTTTTACCCAGCATCATGCTGATGGTTTTTACATTATCCGCAGCATCGTCTGTATGCTGATAAATTTGTGTGATAGGGTAGAAGCCGCCGATCAGTAAAGTCGCACACATTATTCCAAGCCATGGCAAACTTGTGTTCGATGAAAGATTAACTGCGTTGTATATCGTGTAAAAAATTAAACCGCCCTGGTTTATTATCACGATTAGGTATCCAATCAGCGGATATTTTTTCAACCTGATTTTTCTATAACTATACAATCTCGAACAAACAATATAAATGCATATAAGTATTGCTGTTTGTACAGAAATGAAAAGTGAAAGAATGATGCTTAACACATCCATTACAACAGTAAAAACAAATAATTGTTTGGTGGGCTGTAAAGGATTTTCAATGCCGCCGATGCTTGATGTATCTCTGTCATTATAACTATTGTAACCATTGCTGGAAGGGTAAACCAAAACATGGATGATGAATAAAAGAAGAACCGCGTTTGTAATATTTATTCTTTCAACGAATGACAAAGCGAACCAATAAACGGGCATTAAAAAAAAGGAAAATGAAAAGCGCAATAATTGTATCGTTGATTTTTCTATCAATACAGTATAAAACTACATTTTGAATTTGATTCGATACAAGAATTTGTTAAAGGAATTATTTTAAAACCTCCAGTGCTTTTTTAATCATCGGGTCATTTTGATTCAACAATTCGAAATAACCTTCCGTTCTCCATATCTGCCTTGCCAGTAAATTCTGCATTTGACTGATCACAAAATTTTTCGCGCTATCTGATAACTTGCTTACATCAACAGAATCCTGCTTCGCGAAATTGCTAAACTGCTGCCAGTCGGTTTCATTAAAATGAAATTGCTTGTACAAATCTTCAGGCGATTTATATTGCTGCAACTGATCTCTGTGTTCAACATAGTAATTATATATAAAATCAGTCAGCGTATTTTTCATGTATAATTGTACTACTTGCTTTGGCTGAGATGTTGTATCATACGGAACAAAAATATCGGGCATAATACCACCACCGCCATAAACCAAATGACCATTGGGTGTTTTAAATGCCTGCCCTTTTGGTTTTGCAGTATCACCAATTACAACTTCACCGTCATGAAAACGATTTAGTAATTCCTCTTCATATTCTTCTTTTCCTTTG
>DASZUY010000046.1:0-9260 GCA_035547495.1 Parafilimonas sp.
TTTTTATTTGGGCTGCTTATCTTCAATCCAAAATAACAAAACTATGCAGCGCTTACTTCTTTTTTTTGTTTTACTAACTATTAGTACTTACTGTATTTCGCAAACATTATATGAACCAAGAGATGTTCAGCAAGCTTATAAAAAGGAAACACGTTCAAGAGATGGAAATCCTGGAAAAAATTACTGGACAAATCACGCAGTTTATAAAATTAATGTAATTGCAATGCCGCCGGATAGAAACATCCAGGGTGATGAAACAATTACTTATTTTAATAATAGCTCAGACACAATTCGCAATCCTTCTATAAAACTTTTTATAAATATTCATAAGCCGGGAGCGCCGAGAGAATATCCGGCGCAGCAAGATTATCTTACTTCTGGTGTGCATGTTGATGCAATCACGGTGAACGGCAGTTCAATTGATACAACAAGAGCATGCAATTCTTTTACTAACTATGCACTGCGACTTTCACAGCCATTAATGCCGCACGATTCTTTGCACCTTACTTTTAAATGGCATTATGAAATTTCATTACAAAGTGGGAGAGAAGGAATGATTGATTCAACCACTTATTTCCTTGCCTATTTTTATCCGCGTGTTGCTGTATTTGATGATTACAATGGATGGGACAGAATGCCGTTTATGGATGGTCATGAATTCTACAGTGATTTTAATGATTACGATGTTACGCTTACTGTTCCTAAAAATTATCTTGTTGTTGGAACAGGAACATTGCAACACCCTGAAACTTTACTGCAGCCGGAAATTTTAAATCGTTATAAACAAGCTTTTACTTCTGATGCAACCGTCAATATTGTTACGCCGCAAGATCTCGCTGCAAAAAATGTAACAACACAAAATGCAACAAACAGCTGGGAATTTACTGCAACGAATATTCCTGATATGGCGTTTGGCATCAGCGATCATTTTAATTGGGATGGTTGCAGTGTTGTTGTAGATGATAAAACAGGAAGAAGAGCGGGTGCTTTCGCCTGTTATAATGATACAGCTGCAGATTATCATCATGTGGCGCAATATGCAAGACATTCGCTCGACTGGCTTTCGCACAATTGGCCGGGCGTTCCATATCCTTACGAAAAAACAACGGTATTCCAGGGTTATGCCGGTATGGAATATCCAATGATGGCGAACGATGAAACTTACAGCGATACTTTGTTTTCGCGCTTTGTTGCCGAACATGAGATAGCACACACATACATGCCTTTTTATATGGGTATTAACGAAACGCGTTATGGTTTTATGGATGAAGGCTGGGCAACAACTTATGAATATTTAATTGGTCCTGCAGATTTGGGCGAAGAAAAAGCAACTGATCTTTATAAACAATTTAGAATTGAAGGGATGATTGAAGATATTTCTTCTGATGAGCAAATACCAATTGTTACACCAGGCGATGCTTTAACCGGAAATGGTTTTGGCAATAATGAATATGGTAAAGCTTCTATTGGTTATTTGGCAATGAAAGATTTATTAGGTGATGACATGTTTAAAAAATGTTTGCATGCTTATATGGATAGATGGCATAGCAAACATCCCCTGCCATGGGATTTCTTTTATACGTTTAATGATGTTTCCGGAAAAAATTTAAACTGGTTTTGGAATAGTTGGTTCTTCAGCAATAATTATATTGATTTGGATTTGACTGATGTTAAGAAAACTGGTAACGGTTATATTTTATCAATAAAAAATATTGGTGGCATGCCTGCGCCGGTTGATGCGATTGCAACGTATGATGATGGTTCAACCGAAAAGTTTCATCAAACACCAGCAATATGGATGAACGATCAAAAACAAACTACGGTAAACATCAGCACGAAAAAGAAAGTGCAAAGCATACAATTAGAAGGAGGCATTTGGATGGATGCTGATACAAGTAATAATTCCTGGCATTCATAAAAATAGTCTAAAGAAAAAAAGGGGAATTGTTTTACAACCAATTCCCCTTTTTTAATATGGAGTAACTTTTATCTGCATTTCCATAACACATCAACAAACCATTTCTTTGAATCATAAAAATATTCTGCAACTTCAAAACCTGTTGTTTCAGCGATTTCATTTATTTGTTCTATAGAATATTTTGTTGAAATTTCTGTGTGAATTGTTTCGTATTCATCAAACGCTATACTTTCTGTATCGCCAATAAAAACCTCTTGTTTGCAAGTACTTATCAAATAGCTTTTGCATTCACCGCTTTCAGGATTGTAAACAGGAAAATGCTTGAAGTTTTCAATTACAAAGTCAGCGTTCAATTCTTTATTTATTCTTCTTAATAAATTAAGATTAAAATCGCGGGTGATACCTTTTTTATCGTTGTAAGCATTTAAGATTATTTGCGGATCTTTTTTCAGATCGAAGCCGATTAATAAATAATCACCTTTATGCAAGCAATTGCTAACATCTTTACAAAACTCAATTGATTCTTCATAGTTCATGTTGCCAATATTGCTGCCCATAAAAAGAACAAGCTTCCGTCTTGATGATATTTTATTTGCTTTTTTGAGCATCTCAATGTATTCGCCGTTCAATCCGAAAATGTTTAATCCTTCAATTTGATACGGCAATTTTGTTTCAATCAAATCAATAACATGATTTGATATATCAACAGGAAAAAACGTGAAGCTGTTATCTCTTTTAAAAATTTCTTTTAATAAATAAATGGACTTACTGCAATCACCAGCACCTAATTCAATCACGTCAATATTATTTTCGGGATTAAATATGGTTGATGCGATGTTGGATGATTGCGTTTTTAAAATATCCATCTCACAATTAGTAAGATAATATTCATCGCAATTCATTATTTGCTGAAATAATTCATCGCCGCGTTCATCATAAAAATATTTTGAATCGAGACGCTTTGGCGACGATCGTAAGCCATGCATTACATCTTTATAAAATTTTGATGTATTTTTCGATACAGTTGCAAACTCCATGGTATTTATTTGTTGATGATTAATTTTAAAAGCCATTAGCTATTTAGCCAATCTTATACCAGTATATTGCCAACGCAGCGGCGGATGAAAAAAATTACGATAAGTAATGCGGCTGTGATTTGGCGGCGTTACCTCACTTGCTCCGCGCAACACTTTCTGACTTACCATAAACTTGCCGTTGTATTCACCAATTGCGCCGGGCGCTTTTGAAAAACCCGGATAAGGCAGATAAGCGCTTTCGGTCCATTCCCAGCGTTTGCCCCAATTACATTTTGTTGCGGCAACTTCCCATTCTGCTTCCGTTGGCAAACGCAAACCTTTCCAGCTTGCATAAGCATAAGCCTCATAAAAACTAATGTGGCAAACAGGTTCATTCCAATCAACCGGCAATAATCCGTTCAATGTATAATTCACCCATTCGCCATCAATCAAATGCCAGTACATCGGCGATTCAATCTTATTCGCTTTCACCCATTCCCAGCCTTCCATGTGCCAATAAATAAAATTTTTATATCCACCTGCATTTATGAATTCGAGATACTCTTTGTTCGTTACTAATTCACTTGCAATTGAATAATCGTTTAAATAAACTTTATGCCGATTTAGCTCGTTATCGAAACAAAAACCTTCGCCTTCAAAACCTATTTCATACACACCTTCATCAATATGAATCCATTCATTTTGTTTTTCTGTTGATAATTTTTTTTCTTCATGATATAATGCAGGGAACAATGGATTGTTGCCTAAAATATATTTGATATCGGTTGCCAATAATTCCTGGTGTTGCTCTTCATGATTTAATCCAAGCACAATTAAATCGTTCAATTCTTTGCTTACATTATTTTTGAGGAATTGCAACATGCCTTTATCAACATGTTCACGATATTTATAAATGTCGCTAACAGATGGTCTGCTTAAATTTCCACGATCTGTTCTTATAACTCTTGTGCCGGCAGATTCATAATAACTATTAAAAACATAATTATAATTTGGGTTGAACTGTTCGTAGTTTTCATCATTTGGTTTCAACACAAACTCTTCCCAAAACCAGGTTGTGTGACCAAGATGCCATTTCGGTGGACTCACATCAACCACGGGTTGCACAACATAATCTTCTGTTTCAAGATTTGCGCAGATATCAATTGAATGTTTGCGTACTTGTTGAAAGCGTTCAGATAAATTCATCTATTAAAAATTAAAAAGTCAAAAGTTTAAAGTCAAAAAAATACGGGAATAATTTTTGATTTTTTACTTTTTAATTTTGACTTCGATTAACATAATTTCTCAACTCACTTATCGAATGAATATTTAATTCGTCACTTTGTTGTCTTCTCATCATTAAAGCATACGCATTATTAAAACCAATTGGTTTTAACCAAACCAAATTATATTTCTGTTTGAATTCTTTTGAAACATAATTGTAAATGCTATCTCTATTTTGATGCAGACTGTTTATTGTGTTTGTTGATGCATTTAAAATTGCGAGCAAACCAGTTCCTGTATATTCAGGATATATATCAATTTGATCATTGATGATCGAGTTGAAACAAATGCTTGTGCCGCCCAAACCTGTTTTTGTATCAACATTTAAATCAGTGTAACCTTTAATCAGCATTGAATACATGTTTATTAAAATATACTGTTCGCCAAAAATTTTTGAACCTAATCTTATCGTTGCTTTATTACCATTACGCGGTTCTTTATAAAGATTGTTTTTTTGCAGAAAATTTCTTGCCACTTTTTCCGGTGACTGCTTTAAATAGTCAACTTCATAATTTAATTCAGTCATTGTAGAATCATTAATTTTTCCTGAAAGCATGTTTAATACATTTGCAAGCTCAGGATATTTCTGCAATACATCTTCGCGAATAACCGGCGCCGCATAATAAGGCGGAAAAATATGTTTATCATCATTCAACACAATTAGATTAAAAGCTTTTAACCGACCGTCTGTGCTATATCCGCTAATTACATCGAGCTTTTTTTCATAAGCCGCTTTATACATCACCGCATCGCTAATAACAACGTTTTTTATTTTTAGTTTATATACAGATGTTAAACCAAGATATCCATCCTGCCTGCCCATAAATTCCGGCGTAAAACCTGCAAGCAATTTGTTTTTTTCGAAAGATGGGATTATATAAAAAGATGATAACAATAAAATAATAACCGGCATGAGCCAAACAGCAATACGTAATTTTTTAAGTTGAAGTTTTTGAACGCGTGATAATAAAAAATCAAAAAGAATTGCAAGCAGCGCAGCAGGAATAGCACCTGCTAAAATCATGTTGGTGTTGTTGAGTGAAATACCACCGAAAATAAATTCGCCCAAACCACCTGCAGCAATGTACGCAGCCAACGTTGCTACACCGACATTAATAACAGTTGCTGTTCTTATACCTGCGAGTATAACAGGAAATGCTAATGGCAACTCAACTTTTGTTAATACCTGCCATCTGCTGAAACCCATGGCTGTGGCGGCTTCCAGCACATTAGCGTCAACTTCTTTTATTCCTGTATAAGTATTGCGAATAATGGGAAGCAACGCGTATAAAAACAAAGCTGTTATTGCAGGCAATGGTCCGATGCCTAATAATGGAATCATAAAACCAAGCAATGCGATACTTGGAATCGTTTGCAAAACGCCAGCAACGTTTAATACAATACCTGCTGCTTTTTTTCTGCGTGTAATAAAAATTCCTAACGGCAAACCAATCAGCACAGCAATGAGCAAAGAAATAAATGTGAGACCAATATGTTCAATGGTTTGACTGAGCAATTTATCTCTTTGCTGTACAATAAAACTCCAAAAGCTTTGTTGCTGTTCCATCAGTTGACCTCACTTCAACCACTCCACAAAGAGTGGCAAGAAGCGTTTAATTTTTAAATTGTTTTTTGTATTCATTCATTGCCTGCATCAGCGAAGCATAATTTATTTTTTTTGATTGATTGTCATTTTTTACAACCAATATTTTGTTTTCATTCAGACTAAAAAATTCTAATGCCTGCCAGATATTTTTATCGGTTGAAATTTCTTTTGCTGATGCATTATCATCAACATCATTTAAAAAATTCCAAAGCATATTGATCGTAACCGTTTTGTATTCTAACTGTAATCTTTGTTCATTAAAAAAACTTTTTACAAATTCATTAGCCGGTTTAAATAATAATTCAGTTGGCGTTCCAACCTGTACGATCTTTCCTTTGTCCATCAAACAAATTCTGTCTGCCAACTCAAATGCTTCCTGCACATCGTGTGTAACCAATACAATAGTTTTCTTTTTAAATTCTTCTAAATTTTTAAAATCATTTCGCACATGTGTTCTTGTAATTGGATCGAGTGCGCCGAACGGTTCATCCATTAATAATATTGCAGCATCTGCAGCCAAAGCTCTTGCCAGACCAACACGTTGCTGTTGGCCGCCACTTAATTCATTTGGATAAGCATTGTAGTAATCTTTTGAAAGATGCAGTTTGCTCATCAGTTCTTCAACACGCGATTTAATTTTTTCTTTATTCCATTTAAAAAGATTTGGAACAATAGCAATGTTTTCTGAAACAGTGTAATGCGGAAACAAACCTGTGTTTTGTAATGCATATCCAATGCTTCTTCTTAACGTTTCTGCATTTTCATCTTTTATATTTTTTTGATCGATTAAGATTTCGCCGCTGGTTGGTTCAATCAAACGATTGATCATTTTTAGCGTTGTTGTTTTACCGCAACCACTTGTACCGAGCAAAACAAAATTTTCTCCTTCATCAACATTGAAAGAAATATTATCAACAGCAGTTTGTTTATTGAATTTTTTAGTGATGTTTTTTGCTTCGATCATAGTTTGTGGATGCAATAAATAGTTTCACTTTGGCTAAAGCCAATTCAGTACTTGTTTATTTAACCCAAGGCTTAAGCCTTCGGTTGATTTTAGCCAAAGTTGGAAGATGTTTTTCATCTGTCTTCATCCAGCTGCATAAATAAATTATTCAGCGATTCTGCATATAAAGGATGTGCAAACACTGCATTTCGTAGCACATCGTAAGTTATATTTCCCATCATTGCAAGTTGCAGCATGCTCATCATTTCGCCGCCTTGTTCACCAATAACAGTTGCGCCTAAAATTTGTTTTGAATCTGCATCAACAATTGCTTTCATAAAACCTGTTGTTTCATTTGTTTCAATTGCTCTTGCCACATAATTCATTGGGAGCTTGGCAACTTTATAGTTTAAGTTTTTCTTCTTCGCATCATTCTCACTTAAACCTATTCTTCCTAACTGGGGATCCGTAAACATTGTGTAAGGAACCATCCTGTTTTTTGTTGATTCGTTTGCATTATTAAAAAGATTGTGATAAATAATAATGTAATCGTTGTAAGAAATGTGTGTGAATTCTGGTCCGCCTTTTACATCACCTAAAGCATAAACACCTTCAACATTTGTTTCGAGTTTTTCATTCACAATAATATGACCGCGCTCTTCTGTTTTAATATTTGTGTTTTGCAATTGAAGCGTATCTGTATTGGGTGTTCTGCCTGTTGCAATTAAAATATGCGAACCTGATATTTTTTTCTCTTCATTATTTAAATTAACCGTTACAGAAATCTTTTTATTTTTTGATGAAACTTTTTGAACTGCGCAGTTTGTAAAAATTTCAACGCCTTCGTCTTCTAAAAATTTTTTTATTTCATCCGCAACGTCTTCATCTTCTCTTGATAAAAATTTTTCTGAATGTTCAAGCATGGTAACCTTACTTCCAAAACGACGAAACATTTGTCCAAACTCAAGAGAAATATAACCGGCGCCAATAATTACTAAATGTTCGGGCAATTCTTTCAACTCCATAATGGTTGTTGAATTGAGATATTTAACCTTATCAAGTCCATCAATATTCGGAACAGTTGGTCTGCCGCCGGTATTTATAAAAATTTTGTCAGCACTAATTGACTCCTCACCACCATCTTTCAAAATAATTTTTAATTCTTTGTTGCTTATAAAACTTGCTTCACCAAAAATTAAATCAAGATTCTCTGTTTTAAGCAAACCTTTTTCACCACCAATTCTAAATTGTTCAACTATTTTATTTTTTCGCTTAATTACTTTTTTAAAATGCAGCTCTGCATTTTTTATACTTACGCCAAGTTCTTTGCTTTTGCCGGCAAGGCGCATCATACGTGCAGATGCGACCATGGTTTTAGTTGGTGTGCAACCATCGTTAATACAAGTACCTCCTACAAATCGTCGTTCAATAATTGCAGTTTTTAAACCTTTTTTGGCGAGCTTTTTCGCAAGCGGTGTTCCACCTTGTCCAGATCCAATAACAATAGCGTCATACTGTTTCATGAGCGTTCTGTATTTTTTAATTTATAATTAAAGTAAATGAATTGATGCAACAGAATATAATTTTTTTGTGTCTTGCCATTTATAACTTAATTTGCCCGCGACTACTTGCGTGAAAAAGCTTGCAACGATATTATTACTCGCACTTCTTTTGTTCAATTTTGTTGGATACAGACTTATGTTTGATTTATTGCAACAGAAGGCAAACAAGCAACTTGTTGCCAAGCTCGACAATAATGAATATAGCGATGCTGATTTGATTACTCTTACTGTTCCGCTCTCAATGCCTTATTTAACAGACTCAAAAGATTTTGAAAGAAAGGATGGCGAAATAACAATTGACGGGAAAATTTATCACTACGTAAAACAAAAAATTTCTCGCGGTAATTTAATATTGAAGTGCTTACCAGATGAGCAAAAGATGCATTTACAAAATGCAAAAGATGATTTTTTTAAACTTGCAAATGAACTGCAAAACAATTCTGCTTCAAAAAAATCCGGCGAGCACAGCCAGGTCATCAAGCTTGTTATTAGTGATTATATTAAAACGGAAAATACTGTAAACGCATTTGCTTTAAGTACTATCTCAAACAGTTACACAGATAACTATTTAGTACAGCTTCAAAAAGGCAATACACTTATTGCAGAACAACCTCCCGAAGCATAGTTTGCTTTTATTTAAGGCAATCTCAGGTTTTTACTAACCATTTACTGCTGAATGTATGTTCAGCTTTTCATCATTTTATTATTTATTTATTTATTACTACTTAATCATGCAACCAATAATCAAACGCGGTTTACCTGTGCTGTTGCTGCTTGCTTTTTTTCAGCTTGCTGCAAATGCGCAAACAGATATAGATGCCATTATGATGGCGAAAAATAATTTTTGTGTGGGAGGAACTTACAGCCACAGCAGTTGGGATCATTACTGGGAAGGAACAATGAAAAGAGACAACCAAAATATTGGAACTGT
>DASZUY010000047.1:0-3783 GCA_035547495.1 Parafilimonas sp.
GCTGTCTGAACCGGGATTTTTAGGATTAAAAGATTTGTGGATTAAGAAGTTTCAAATGAAAACAATATCCTGTCAACAATTACGGCAAATGATTGCTGATGTAATTGCGCCAACTATTGACGAAATACGTGCAACAAAAGAAGACCAGTTCTTTTATGAATTTGATATGCCGCCAACAGATGATGAAATTGATGCGTTTATTATTTCGAGTGCATGTTTTGATGATGAGATGAAGGAGTGGTTGTTGGGGTAGGTTGGGAGTGCGATGCGAGGGGAATCAAAGATTATATTAAAATAAAGATTTAGTAAATTAGTTTGCTAAATCCTTGAACCATGAATCAATTTGGGGGTGATTGGACCGAAAGAAAAATTGAAATTGTTGTCGAATACGCGAAGGCATATCTAACAATAATGAATAAATATCCTCAATTTAAATGTCTTTATTTTGATGGTTTTGCAGGCTCAGGAAATATTTATCAAGATAATAAAATTGAGATTGATGTTATTAAAGGTGTTGCAATTAGAATTTTGGAAATAGATAGTCCGAAATCATTCGATAGATATTATTTTGTTGAATTAAATGAAAAGAATAAAAGTGAACTTGAACAGTTAATAAACAACAAATTTCCTGATAAGATAAAAAATGTTGTGTGTGATGATTGTAATAATAAATTAATCTCGATGTCCCAATTCTTAAGTAAGAATAAGAATTATCGAACATTAGCTTTTATTGACCCTTATGGAATGTCATTGAAATGGTCTTCTGTTGCAGTTTTAAAAGGATTAGGAATTGATTTGTGGATACTTGTTCCGAGTGGAATTGGAATGAACCGGCTTTTAAAAAATAATGGTGATATAAGTGAGGCTTGGTTACATCGCCTTGAATTGTCATTGGGATTGTCTGGAGATGAAATTAAAAAATATTTCTACAAATCGACAACTGTTCAAACTTTGTTTGGAGAAGAAACGTTTACGAATAAGGAGACTAATGCTATTCAAAAGGCTGGTGAGTTATATAAAAAAAGATTAAACGAAGTTTTTAAATATGTTTCTCAACCATTAGAGCTAAAAAACTCAACAGGTTCAATGATGTATCACTTTATGATGGCTTCAAATAACAGCGCTGCATTTTCAATAGCAAATGACATAATTAAAAAATATAGATAATCATGGCAGAATCAAGTATAGAATGGACAGAGATGACGTGGAATCCTACAACAGGTTGCAATAAAATTTCTGCAGGTTGTAAGTATTGTTATGCAGAAGTGATGACAAGAAGATTGCAGGCAATGGGCATTGAAAAATATAAAGATGGTTTTGCTATAAGAACCCATGAAGACACATTGAAAATTCCGTATTCATGGAAATCTTCAAAAGTTGTATTTGTAAATTCAATGAGTGATTTATTTCATCCTGAAGTACCTGTTGAATTTATAAAAAAAGTTTTTGCAGTAATGAATGATACGCCTCAACATACCTATCAAGTACTAACTAAACGTGCAGAAAGATTGTATGAAATACATCATCTTTTAAATTGGACTAAAAATATTTGGATGGGTGTTTCAGTTGAAGATGAAAGAGTGATTGACAGGATTGATTTTTTAAGAGAAACAAGTGCATATATAAAATTCCTTTCTTGCGAACCATTGATTGGTCCATTAAAAAACATGAATCTTGATAACATAAATTGGGTTATAGTTGGTGGTGAAAGTGGAAGAAAAGCAAGACCAATAAAAGAATCATGGGTTTGGGATATTCGTCAACAATGTGCAGAGCAAGGCGTTGCTTTTTTCTTTAAGCAATGGGGGGGAATTAATAAAAAGAAATCGGGCAGAATGCTTGGTGAAAGAACATATGATGAGATGCCTGTTTAAATGTTAATCATGTCTCATTCGGAATACCTCTACTTCATCGCTCTCATTCCACACAGCGAATTACAAGAAAAAATCACAGCATTCAAACAAGATTTTGCAAACAGGTTTAACAGCAAGAAAGCATTAAAAGTTTTTCCGCATATAACATTAAAAGCGCCTTTCAAATTTTCTCCCGGCATTCATGCAGAATTATTAAGATGGTTTAATGATCTACATCTTTTGCAAAAACCATTCAGCATACAATTAAAAAATTTTGGTGCGTTTGAGAATAAAAGAAATCCTGTTGTGTTTGTACAACCAATTCTCACAAAAGAATTGCAGGCATTGCAACAACAACTCATTGCAAGTTTCGACAGTGTTTTTCCCGGCAATGTTCATCCCACCGATTTAGATTTTCATCCGCACATAACCATTGCTTATCGTGATTTATCTTTTGAAACGTTTAAGCAGGCATGGAGCGAATACAAATATAAATCTTTTGATGCAACATTTAAAGTTGAGGCAGTTTATTTATTGCAACATGATTTAAAAAAATGGAACATCATTGCAACGCATAATCTTAAACAAGACATTCCTGCTTTTTAGTTCGCAAATTCATTAAGCATTAATTTCACCGCGCTTATATGAATCATAACACGGCAATTTGGTTGATTGCTATTATCACAACCGCATTTATTATTATTCGCCCGTTTAAATTACCGGAAGCCATTTGGGCTGTATGCGGAGCATTTATTTTATTCATCACGCAATTAATTACACCTGCAGAAACATATAAAGGAATCAGCAAAGGAAGTGATGTTTATCTTTTTCTTACCGGCATGATGTTGCTTGCAGAAACAGCACGAGAAGAAAAATTGTTCGACTGGCTGGCGGCACTCGCAACGCGTTACGCAAAAGGTTCGTCGGCAAGATTGTTCATCATGATTTATCTCGTTGGAACAATCGTCACCATATTTTTATCGAATGATGCAACAGCAGTTGTGTTAACACCGGCAGTTGCTGCAGCAATGAAAACGGCGAAAGTAAAACAACCGTTGCCATATCTTTTTATTTGCGCATTCATTGCCAATGCCGCCTCTTTTGTGTTGCCCATTTCCAATCCTGCAAACCTTGTAATTTATGGTAAACAAATGCCACCATTATTGGTGTGGCTGGGTCATTTTATTTTGCCTTCCTTGCTTTCGATTGTTGTTACTTATGTTATGCTGATGTTCGCGCAAAAAAAATTCTTGCATCAAACCATTACTGATGATACAAAACTGCCGCAACTTTCAAAAAGCGGAAAAGCGGCAGCTTATGGCATCATTGCAACAGCAGTTGTTTTATTAGCTGCATCAGCTTTTAATCTGCAACTTGGTTTACCTACTGCTGTTACAGGTGTTATTACTTCTGCCATCGTTTTAATTATTGCACGCAAAAAACCAGGCATCGTTATAAAAAATATTTCATGGTCAATATTGCCGCTTGTTGCCGGTCTGTTTATCATCGTTGAAGCACTTGATAAAACAGGATTGATTCATTATCTCAGCAACTTGCTTTTGCAACATGCATCATCGCCCAACACAACGGCGTTATACAGCGGCGCCGGCATTGCAGTTGTAAGCAATATCACGAATAACCTTCCGGCGGGTTTAATTGCAGGCAGCGCATTGCAAACAGCAAACATTCCTGCCATCATTAAAAATGCTGTTTTAATTGGTGTTGATTTAGGTCCGAATTTATCAATCACTGGTTCGCTGGCAACCATTCTTTGGTTGGTGGCGTTGCGCAGGGAAGGTCATGAAGTAACATTCTGGCAATTCTTAAAATTAGGTGTGGTTGTAATGATTCCTGCATTACTGTGTGCACTCGCAGCTTTATGGATTTGAGTGATAAAACAATTCATTCTTTGTATGAATAAATCGACAAG
>DASZUY010000048.1:0-1826 GCA_035547495.1 Parafilimonas sp.
TATCCTGTTTATCAAACATCAGATCCAAAAGTTAATCCTGACCAGCAGGGCGCTTCTGAATATTTTACCATCTTTAATAAATATACTTTAGAGCTTCGTTATCCTTTCACATTAAACCCAAGCAGCACTATTTATGGTTTAACTTTCTTTGAAGCAGCGAACGGATGGTACTCGTTTAAAGATTACAATCCTTTCCGTTTGCGCCGTTCAGTTGGCGTTGGCTTAAGATTCTTTTTACCTATGTTTGGCTTGCTCGGTTTCGACTATGGAATTGGTTTAGACAGATACGGCACAAGCCCCGGACAAGGCAACACGTTTAAAGACATCGGTCGCTTTACGTTTATGTTAGGTTATGAGCCCGATTAATTACATTTAACATCTGTATAAATAATTTTTAAATTTTGTTGATATGAAAAAGCTTCTTTTTGCATCGCTCTTTATGATTGCAGGTGTGGTAACCGTAAATGCTCAACGTTATGCTATCATCGATACAAAATATATTTTAAGTAAGATGCCCGAATATGTTGATGCAGATAAAAAGTTGCAGGAAATAAGCGATCAATGGCAAAAAGAAATTGACAACATGCAGGCGCAGTTAAACGACATGTATAAAAATTATGATGCAGAACAATACATGTTAAGTGATGATCTTAAAAAGAAACGTGAAGATGAATTATATAATAAAGAAAAAGAGTTAAGAGACTTACAGAAGAAAAGATTTGGTTATGAAGGCGATCTTTTTCAGGAAAGAGAAAAACTTGTTAAACCGATACAGGATAAGGTTTATAACGCTGTGCAAAAAATGGCTGTTGCGCACGGATATGATTTTGTGCTCGATAAAAGTGAAGGAATTACAGTTATATTTGCCGACCCAAAACTAGACCGCAGTAATGATATATTGCAGGAACTGGGAATTAAAAATTAAAACGATTTACAAAAACAATAAACACAACAATGAAAAAGTTTTTTTTGGCATCAGTTGCCCTTTTTATTTTCTTAATTACAAATCAAACATCCAATGCTCAAACAGGAATTAAAGTTGGGCTGTTTGATATTGATCAGATGGTACAAGCATTACCAGAATATAGGAATGTTGATAGCTTAACAGCTCAATATGAACAAGACAGTTTAGGTGCAGAATATCAAACTTATCAAAGCGAATATCAACGCCTTGACAGTACATATAAAGCAGACTCTGCAGCAAAAAGACCACAAAGCGTTTTGGATTATAGTAAGAACCTTAGGCAGCAAATGTTGTTTAATCTTTATTACTGGAACCAAATATCTCAGAATAAATCAAATAATTTCAGAGGTCAACTTGCACAGCCGTTATATGCAAAAGTAGTAGCAGCTTATAAAAAGGTGCTGGCTGCCAAAAAATATGATATTATTTTAAAACCAAGTAGTGTTGAATTTGGAACGCCAATGGAAAACCTTTTTCCTTTGGTTGCTAAAGAAATGGGCGTAACGATAGATCCAGGTTTATTAGCAGATCCAAACAAGATATTACAAGATGTGGGAGGCAATTCTACACCGCAACAAAAACCAACAGGTAAACCGTAAAAATTTTTTAAATAAAAAAGGCTGCACGCATTGTGCAGCCTTTTTTATTTATTCAATGTTTCTAATTACAGGCTGATTCAAAAAAATGAAACAGTTTTTATAATTACTTGCAACAAGAAACCCGCAATCAGCAACTATACAACTTCTTCTTTCGATGTCTTACTATATTCATCAATTAATTTGCGTTGTAAATCATAAGGCACAGGTGCATACTCATCAAAGCTGCTTCTGAATTTTGCTCTGCCTTGTGATAGCGACCGCAA
>DASZUY010000049.1:0-9197 GCA_035547495.1 Parafilimonas sp.
AAAGGAGAAGGGCAAGACGACGATGAGTTTATTTTTGCTTTATGAATTATAAAGTATCACGTCCTCTCCACAGGAGAGGATTTAGGTAAGGTCCTGTTATCACATTAAAATAACACGTCAGATAGCAATTCCTCGCCCTGATTTTCGTACCTTCGCGCCTCAATTTTTGAAAATGCAGATTAGGAACATCGCAATTATTGCGCACGTTGACCATGGAAAAACAACTTTGGTTGATAAAATTCTTCACGCTACAAAGGTTTTCCGCGATAACCAGGAAACCGGTGAACTGATAATGGACAGTAACGATTTAGAGCGTGAACGCGGCATTACTATCTTCTCCAAAAATGCAGCTGTTGTTTATAAAGATATTAAGATAAATGTAATTGATACACCTGGTCACGCCGATTTTGGTGGCGAAGTTGAACGTGTTTTAAAAATGGCTGATGGTGTAATTCTGTTGGTTGATGCATTTGAAGGACCAATGCCACAAACGCGTTTCGTGTTGCAAAAAGCTTTGCAGTTAAATCTGCATCCTATTGTTGTAATTAATAAAGTGGATAAACCAAATTGTCGTCCCGATGAAGTACATGATGCAGTGTTTGAATTATTCTTTAATCTTGATGCAACAGAAGAGCAATTAAATTTTCCAACCTATTATGGAAGTGGAAAGCATGGCTGGTTCAATGATTCTTTAACGCCTTCAGAAGATATTACGCCGTTGCTGGATGGCATTTTAAAATATGTTCCTGAACCAAAAATTTCAGAAGGCAATTTGCAATTACAGATTACTTCACTTGATTATTCATCTTTTTTAGGAAGAATTGCAATTGGTAAAGTAACCCGCGGAAGCATAAAAGAAAATCAACCTATATCATTAATACAAACCGATGGCAGCTTTAAGAAAACAAGAGCCAAAGAATTGTATGTGTTTGAAGGAATGGGTAAGAAAAAAGTAAGCGAGGTACTTGCCGGCGATTTATGCGCTGTTGTTGGACTGGAAGATTTTAATATTGGTGATACGATTGCTGATTTTGAAAACCCTGAAGCGTTGCCGGTAATTAGTGTTGATGAGCCAACCATGAGTATGCTTTTCAGCATTAATAATTCTCCGTTTTATGGCAAAGATGGAAAGTTTGTAACATCAAGACATATTCGTGATCGCTTATTTAAAGAAACTGAAAAAAATCTTGCGCTGCGTGTAGAAGATACCGATAGCGGTGATAGTTTTTTGGTATATGGTCGCGGCATTTTGCATTTGGGAATTTTGGTGGAAACAATGCGCCGCGAAGGTTATGAATTAACGGTTGGTCAGCCAAGAGTAATCATCAGGGAAATTAACGGCAAGAAATGCGAACCTTACGAAACATTGGTTGTTGATGTGCCCCAGGAATTTGCAAGTAAAGTAATTGATTTGGTTACGCGTCGCAAAGGTGAGTTGCATGTAATGGAAACAAAAGGCGACATGCAGCATTTGGAATTTGAAATTCCTTCGCGTGGATTGATTGGCTTGCGTACGCAAATGCTTACATCAACGGCAGGCGAAGCTGTAATGGCGCATCGTTTCAGTGAATATAAAACATGGAAAGGCGCAATTCCCGGAAGAAATAATGGTGTATTGATTTCAAAAGATGCAGGCACCACAACTGCATACTCTTTAGATAAATTACAAGACCGCGGTGTGTTTTTTGTTGACCCAGGTGAGGCAGTTTATAAAGGAATGATTGTTGGTGAAAATAATAAGCCTGGTGATTTAGTGATTAATCCCAATGAAGGAAAGAAGCTTACCAATATGCGTGCAAGCGGCAGCGATGCGGCCACGAACATCGCACCAAAAACTTTGATGACATTGGAAGAATGCATGGAATATATTCAGTTTGATGAGTGCATTGAAGTAACACCAAACTTTATTCGCATGCGCAAAGTGTTGCTGGATGAAGATGATAGAAAACGTCAACAGAAAAGATTGCAGGCAGAAGAAGTATAATTAATAATTTATAGTTTTAAACCTGTTAGGTTTTAAAAACCTAACAGGTTTTTTATTTATGGAAAGCCTGTTTAATCATATATCGAATCAACTTTCAAAACATTTTAATGAACCTTTAATTATTACAAATTATAAACAGGTTTTTGGCGGAGATATTAATAAAACATTCCAGCTTCAAACAAACACTGGTTTTTTATTTTTAAAAATTAATGATGGAAGCTTGAAAGATATGTTTGAAAAAGAATTTGAAGGATTAGAATTGCTTTATCAAACTAAAACAATAAAAACTCCCAAACCTGTTTTGTATGGATGCTTAGATGATACAATTTATCTGGTTACTGAATTTGTTCAGAAAGGAAATCCATCAAAAGATTTCTGGCAAACATTTGCGCAACAACTTGCAGACCTGCATAAACATTCAAATGAAATGTTTGGATTAAGCCATGATAATTACATCGGCTCATTACATCAGCAAAATAATTTTTGCAGTACGTGGAGTGAATTTTACGCAACGCAAAGAATACTTCCTTTAGCGAAGCTTGCTTTCAATCGAAATAAGTTCAGTAAACAAAATTTATTACTTACTGAAAAACTATGCAATCGTTTTGATGAACTATTTCCAATAGAAAAGCCTTCTTTAATTCATGGCGATTTATGGAGCGGAAATTTTATGAGCGATGAAAACGGAGCACCTGTAATTTATGACCCTGCTGTTTATTACGGCAACCGAGAAATAGATATTGCCATGAGCCTACTGTTTGGTGGCTTTGATAAAAAGTTTTACGATTACTACACTGAAGTATTTCCATTGCAACCCGGCTGGAAAGAACGCATGCAGCTTTGCCAGTTATATCCGCTACTCGTACATCTTATTTTATTTGGCGGTCATTACTACGATAGCGTTATAAACATAATTGGAATATACAATTAATAGTTTTCCCCTACATTTGCTCCATAACGGTTGTTCCTTCTCATGAATCCGGTTCTATGACAAAACCCTGCCTATGCGCTTAATATTTTGCCATATTTAAATCAAACATAAACTGATATGAAAAATCAAACCACATTGTTCATTGTTGTATGCACTATTTGTTTTTTATTTTACCGGTGTAACACTGCTTCAAACAACAACACATCTTCTGGCGATTCAACATCTGCTACAAACACTCAAACGTATGGAGGCTATGCATCCCAGGCAGATTGGGGCAAACATTTGGTAGCTATTGGTGGGTGTAATGATTGCCATACGCCAAAAAAAATGTCGGACAAAGGTCCGGTTGATGATATCGATTTGACGCTTTCAGGTCATCCGTCTCAATTGCCGGCACCATCTTTAATGCCTGCACAGCTAAAGCAAGGTTTGGCGGCTACAAACGATTTAACTGCATGGATTGGTCCGTGGGGAACTTCTTACAGTGCTAATCTTACGCCAGATTCAACAGGCATTGGCGGTTGGAGCGAGCAGCAATTTATAACTTGCATAAGGCAAGATCTTTTTAAAGGGATTGCTGGGTCAAGACCACTTATGCCACCTATGCCTGTTGCAGGCGTAAATAATTATAGCGATGACGAACTTAAAGCCATCTTTGCTTATCTGAAAACTATTAAGCCTATTCACAACGTAGTTCCTGATTATCAACCTCCTGCCGGTGCTTCAAAATAGAGAAAGTAAATTCTGTTAGAGATTAGTCAAGGTAGTAATATTTTGGGCGTATATTACTACCTTTGCAGCCTTTTACAAAAATAAAGGTGGTGTTTTGGCAACTATAGGCGCTAAATACAAAGAATTTTCAGGTTTAAATCTCCCAACAATTGAAAAAGAAATTTTAGAAAAGTGGGAAGAAGAACAGGCTTTTGAAAAAAGTGTTTCCCTGCGGCAAGACAGACAGCCTTTTGTTTTCTATGAAGGTCCGCCCAGCGCTAACGGTATGCCCGGCATTCACCACGTTATTTCACGCACCTTAAAAGATTTGGTTTGCCGCTATAAAACCATGAAGGGTTTCCAGGTAAAACGAAAAGGTGGCTGGGATACGCATGGTTTACCTGTTGAATTAGGTGTTGAAAAAGAATTAGGCATTACAAAAGAAGACATTGGTAAAAAGATTTCGGTTGAAGATTATAATAAAAAATGCCGTGAGGCAGTACTTCGATATAAAGACAAATGGGATGAATTAACCAAACGCATTGGTTATTGGGTTGATTTGAAGCATCCTTACATCACATTTGAAAACAATTACATTGAAACACTTTGGTGGTTGCTAAAGCAATTATATAATAAAGGACTGTTGTACGAAGATGTAAGCATTCAGCCGTATTCACCAGCTGCCGGTACTGGTTTAAGTTCGCATGAGTTGAATCAGCCGGGTTGCTATCGGGATGTGAAGGATACAAGCTGTGTTGCAATGTTTCGTTTAGACGCCGATAAAAGTGAGAACCACACATTTTTTGGAAAGCTTACTGCTTTTGAACATCAAAACGATAAAAAACTTACGGGCGATATTTTCTTTCTTGCATGGACGACAACACCATGGACGCTTCCTTCGAATCTCGGCTTAACTGTGGGCGAATTTATCGAATATTCTTTGGTTGCAACCATCAATCCATATACTTCTATTCCTGTAAACGTTGTTTTGGCAACTGAACTGATAGGCAATTATTTTAAGGAAGAAAACCAGCTACCTGTTAAGGAGCTTGAAACGATTTACGATTTCAAACCTGCCTCAGATATAAAGCATTTGCCTTTTGTTGTGCTCGAAAGATTTACAGGCAAACAACTTGAAGGGTTAAGCTATGAACAATTGCTCCCGTACCCGGCAAATAAAACTGAAAATGAAAATGCATTTAAAGTTTTGTTGGGCGATTTTGTAACTACAGAAGATGGAACCGGTATTGTTCATACAGCCCCTGCTTTTGGTGCAGATGATTTTCGCGTTGGAAAGAAGTATGATATCGGTATTTTAACGATGGTAGATCGCCAGGGAAAGTTCATTGATGGACTTGGCGAATTCAGCAACCGTTATGTAAAAAATTATACGGACGAAGTCAATTACCAGGATGTAAATGTTGACATCTGTGTAAAACTGAAAAAAGAAAACCGGGCTTTTAAGGTAGAAAAATACGAGCACAGTTACCCGCACTGCTGGCGTACAGATAAGCCGGTTTTATATTACCCGCTTGACGCCTGGTTTATTAAAACCACTGCATTAAAAGACAGAATGATTGAGTTAAACAAAACGATCAACTGGAAACCTAAATCAACAGGCGAAGGAAGGTTTGGCAACTGGCTCGAAAATATGGTCGACTGGAATTTGAGCCGCAGCCGTTTTTGGGGAACGCCGCTTCCGGTGTGGAGAACGAAAGACGGAAATGAAGAAATTTGCATTGGTTCAATTGAAGAATTACGTGCTGAAGGAAAGAAGGCGGATGATGAACTTGGTACAATGAATGAAAGATTTTTGACAGATACTAATCTTGATTTGCACAAGCCTTTGGTTGATGAAATTGTTTTGGTTTCGGCATCAGGCAAACCAATGAAACGAGTGCCTGATTTAATAGATGTTTGGTTTGATAGTGGTGCAATGCCTTATGCACAATGGCACTTTCCTTTTGAAAATATTGAAACGTTTGCAGAAAATTATCCCGCCGATTTTATCGCTGAAGGTGTTGACCAAACTCGCGGCTGGTTTTATACTTTGCATGCTATCGCAGCATTAATAAAAGAATCAGTACAGGATGAGTTAAATAAAAACGGAATTAAAGCTGATGATACAAATGTTCCTGGTCTTGCTTATAAAACCTGTGTATCGAATGGGTTGGTGCTGGATAAGAACGGGAACAAAATGAGCAAGCGTCTTGGCAACGTAATCGATCCATTCAAAACCATTAATGATTTTGGTGCAGATGCTACAAGGTGGTATTTAATTACCAACGCTTCGCCCTGGGATAATTTAAGGTTTGATTTGGAAGGAATAAAAGAAGTTCAACGCAAGTTCTTCGGTACATTATATAATACTTATCAATTTTTCGCTTTATACGCAAATGTTGATGGGTTCGCATTTACAGAAGGATATATTCCTGTTGAACAAAGACCGGAAATTGATAGATGGGTTTTATCTTCTCTAAATACTTTGATTAAAAAAGTTACCGAAGCAATGGACGATTACGAACCGACCATTGCCGGCCGATTAATTGAAGAATTTTTAGATGAACATTTAAGTAACTGGTATGTGCGCCTTAGCAGAAGACGATTTTGGAAGGGCGACTATGAGCAAGATAAAATATCTGCTTACCAAACTTTATATGAATGTTTAGAAACAGTAATAAGATTGACTGCACCTGTTTCGCCTTTCTTTAGTGATGCGGTGTTTAAAAATTTAAATGCAGTTACAGGCAGATTCAATGTCTCCTCCGTTCATCACACAGATTTTCCTGTTGCAAACGAAAACGTTATTGACGAATCTTTAGAAGAAAGAATGCATTTAGCGCAGGATGTTTCTTCATTGATTTTATCACTCCGCAAAAAAACAAATATTAAAGTTCGTCAGCCCTTACAAAAGGTTTTAATTCCCGTATTAAATGGTGAAATGAAAACCCAATTGCAAAAGGTTGAAGATTTAATAAAAGCTGAAGTAAATATTAAAGAAGTAGATTTTGCAACTGCATCAAACAACATTATTCATAAAAAAGTAAAGCCGAATTTTAAGGTATTAGGTGCAAAGCTGGGTGCGAAAATGAAGGAGGCTTCTGCCGCTATTGCACAGCTATCACAACAACAAATTGCGGATCTGGAAACAACCGGATTTACTAACCTTGAATTAAAAAGTGGCGACTGGAAACTGGAAATTGGTGATGTTGAGATTTTAGCTGAAGATATTCCCGGCTGGAGTGTGGCATCCAAGGGTAATATTACGGTAGCTTTAGATATTACAGTTTCTGATGAATTGAAGATGGAGGGAGATGCCCGTGAATTTGTGAATCGTATTCAGGGAATACGTAAAGACAAAGGATTTGCGGTTACTGATCGGATATCGGTTGAGATTCTTGACAATACTTCACTTAAACCCTCTATCAATACATTTAAAAACTATATTTGCGCCGAAATTTTGGCAGATAATCTAAGCTGGGTGCCTGAAATAAAGGATGGGACTGAGATTGAGGTAAACGATAATCTGTTGAAGGTGAGCGTAAACAAAAAAGGATAGCGAACTATGCCACAGAAAAAAATCGTAAAAAAATCAATCGTGAAAAAGACAGCAAAAAAAGCTGCCGCTTCAAAAAAGCCTATAGGCAAGCCGGCTAAAAATAAAAAGCCTGTAAATAAACCTGTAAGTAAAACAGCAAAAAAAGCTGCACCTAAAAAAGGTGCTGCTAAAAAGACTGTAGTAAAAAAGGCTAAGCCTGTTGCAAAGCCTGTAAGTAAAACAACAAAAAAAGCAACGGTTAAAACGCCAGCAAAAGTGGTGGCTAAACCTGCTTCCCGTATAAATGAAAAACACAAGGAAATCCCCATGGCAAAACAAAAAACACAAGAAAGTCTTAAGCCGCAAAAAACAGTTCAGAAAAAGCAAGAACCTGTAAAAGAAGTAAAGCTTCCTAAAATAACTACAAAAACCAGTGTTCCTTATCAACCATCTTATAAATCACTTGAGCAAAGACAGGATGAAATAAAACCAAGTGAGCCATTGGTAAGATATAGTGATACTGAATTAAACGAGTTCAGAGAACTTATTCAAAGAAAACTGGAATCTGCAAAAAAGGAACTTGCTTATTTGCAGGGTTTAATTACAAGAAAAGATGATATGGGCGGCGATGAAAGCGAAAACCGTTACATGACAATGGAAGATGGAAGTATGAGTATGGAGCGTGAACAATTAAGCCAGATGGCAAGCCGCCAGATAACTTACATTGATCATTTGGAGAAAGCTTTAATTCGTATTGAAAATAAAACGTATGGTATTTGCCGCGTTACCGGTAAATTAATTGATAAGGCAAGATTACGCGCCGTACCACATGCTACATTAAGCCTTGAAGCCAAACTTGGTTTAGTAAAAGCAGGTGAGTAATCATTCAAATATTTAAAATAAAAATCCCGGTGTGATTGCCGGGATTTTTTTTTATATGAAATTACCCTTAACAATAGTTCAATGTTGACAAAAAATTATGCGGATCAAGGGAGAATTCCCGTTCAACTGCTAAAGGCAACTCACCCAGTTCAAGTTGCACAAAAGAAAACCCCGGGTGCATTTGCCACAAATACATTTTACGACTATTATTGAAGGCTTCTGGCAACAATTCGTGTAGTAAACCATTAGCACATGCTTCTTCCATATTTTCTTCCGGCGTAAGATTTTTGTTTTCTTCATCCACATCTTTCTTACACCACTGTCTCTGTGCAAATGAACTATTTGTCATCAGCAAGATTTCCTGTTGTGTAGAATTTGTTTTCATTGTAAACATTTATTATTTAGATGCACAGCATTTCAAAAAGCAACATCAAACAGTAAAAAAATTGCGTTAAAATAACTGAATTATTATTCATTTATCTGTTAACCCGTAATAATCAATTAACTAATTTGTGCGCTCAAATCAACCCTCACAATTCAATAGTTTTAAATTTCAAGCATGTTTAAAAAAAATACACTTATTTTTTTATTTTTTATTCTGATAAAAATCAATTCAAACGCTCAATCTTCCTGCGAATTAAACAGCAACTGGAAATGCGCACAGGCTTCAGCAATTAAGGATGATGGCGTAGCAATTTCAAATTCAAAATATAATATTCAGTCATGGAAAAATGCAACTGTACCGGGTACAGTGCTCACTACTATGCTAAACAACAAAGAAATTCCCGACCCTTTTTATGGAATGAATAATGAAAAGATTCCTGACATATATAACATTGGAAAAGATTATTACACCTATTGGTTTGTAAACGATTTTAAAGAAGCTGAACCAACTTCAACTGAACAAGTCTATCTGCATTTTCGAGGCATTAATTATAGCTGTAATGTTTTTCTGAACGGACACCAGTTAAACAAAACATTGCACAAAGGAATGTTCCTAAGTCAAACTTATAACATCACTTCCTTCTTAAACAAGAACGGCAATAATAGATTAGCAGTTATTGTATTTCCGCCTGATGTTGTTGGCAATCCAAATGGCGGACAAGGTGGTGATGGAACAATTGCAAAAAATGTAATGCATCAATATGTTG
>DASZUY010000050.1:0-2194 GCA_035547495.1 Parafilimonas sp.
TCAACAACATTATTGGCGCCGGATAATTTAAAGTTGATGAAATCTTCGGTGTCTGTTTGTTCAACTCTTCCGAAGCCACGAAATTCCCGTTCTACATGATCATAATAACCGTGATGATAAGAATACTTATTCGTGAATAACGTACCGGCAACTGCATCTCTTACAAGAATTGTATCAACACACTGAACAGGAAACGGAAGCTTAGTGACCCATTCTTTTCCAATTTGTTTATCTGCCAAATAATATTGTGTTGAACTTTTATATTGAAGCGTGATTTCTTTGCCAAAATTATTTTTGTAACCGCTCATGATGTAAGGCTTATTGCCTCCCATCAAATCAATATAGCGCATTGGATTTGCTGCATATTTTGTAAGCGGCGAAGACCAAACAATGCATGTAGTTCCATTACCTAAAAAATCAAGTACAGCAATTTGATTTGGTTGTTCAGTTGTTGGAAAACTATCAATGATCTGCGCTTCACTCCATGCATTACCGCTTAAATTTATCCATGCTTTGAATTGATTTTTTCCGCAGTAAATTATATCGGTCGCCCCCGTTCCGCTTATATCAGCCAAATGAATTTGTGAAGGATTAAATTGATCAGGCGTATCAAACACAGGCGCAAAATCCATACACACCTTCGCACTAAATTTTCCATAACCCATATTGCACCAATAACAAACTTCGCCGTTGCGAATGCGCACAATGTCTGTCAATCCATCGCCATTAATATCACTTAAAAAAATGCTTTGCGTTTGATCTGCAAAAACCAATGCCGGACCGCGTTCTTCATCATACGGTTTTGGTGAAAGTTCCGGCGAATCATAACCTGCAATGCCTTTGTTTGCGTACCATGTAAAAACATTTTCTTCAGACACAATTAAATCTGCCCTGCCATCACCATCAAGATCGATCAGCTTTGTGTTTGCATCATTAAAATTAATGTTCGGCATTTGATCAAATGACTCAAACGATTGCCATTCTGCATCATCACTTAATTCAAAATATCCTTTTGCATTTGCCTGCAAACTCACTACAAATTTTCTTCCGTCGGCTTCTAAATCCTGCAACTGCAATGCGCCATTTTGCAAGCCAATAAAAGATGGTTTTGGAATGACAGGTTGAGCAACAGAAAAATTTCCATCACCTAAATTCGATTTATAAAACCATGCATTTGCCTGCTCAGTTAAAATGCCTGAAATGCCTTCACTGTATAGATCTGTCCATTGATAACTTGTAGTTAAACCAACCGGATCGTTTGCTAAATTTTCTCTTGTAACACTTTGAACAGTTTTATTCCAGTTAAGTTGTTGATAAGAAAATTCAAACGGCGGTAAACTTTTTTTTGAATAAGAACCATCTTGCTTTTTTATATACCCGCTTTGTTGCAATGCAATAATAAAATCTGCTTCTGCATTTCTTTTTTGCTGTGCAGTTGCGGCAGCATTTTGAAAGAGTTGATATTTCAAATCGATGGAACGAACGAGATATGGAGCTGTGCTAATACCATCATTCAGCTCTTTAAAATAATGAAAGAACAAAATGCGTTTGCATAAACGATACGTTCTTATTTCGAAGCCTGCGTGAAAATCAGAGAACGGTTCTAACCTGCATTGCCAATCTTTATCAGGCGTTGGTGTTGGAATGTTTTCATCATGATCACTAAAATCAAAAACAGTTTCAAACATGTAACCTGCATTGGCAGGAGCAGGTGGATTATACGCAGTTATTTTATTGCGTGAATATGGATTTGTATTACCATATTTAATTCGTTTCAGATAAGTGTTTGTGCAGGGCGAAAAATTATTTAAGCGATTTTGTTCATGCAGTGATTTAGGAACATTCAAAAAATTTTCTTTCACATATTCATATTGAAAACAATTGCCGCGATCATCAAAACTTAATTCAGGTAACCACTTAAAAATTTTTGTTGCATCTGTTGGATTAAAAATTTGCGCAGTTGCACTTCTGCCAAAAATTGTTACAGTATTTTTTGATGTTGTAACGCGCCAATAAAATGTTTTGCTTTTGGCAGGTGTTATTTTTTCAATGCGTGTGAAATTGCTTTCAATGCGTGGTTTGTAGCGCTTCACAAATTCTCCTGATGCTGCTATAAATTCATCTGCAATCCAATTGCCACCATTATCTTTTTTTAATGCAGGCACCAAATCTTCTTCACCACTAAATAAAAAAA
>DASZUY010000051.1:0-14141 GCA_035547495.1 Parafilimonas sp.
AAAACGCTGGGTGCAATTAAATATTAAAGTGTATAGAAACACGGGCAAGCTGATGGAAAAATATGACGTGGTGAATACAAATTTAACTGCAGGTGGCGGCGAATATCCCGCGCAAGACGGTTTTGGTTGGACCAATGGTGTATTGCTTAAACTATTAAATACGTATAAAGATTTAGAATTAAAAGTCTAAGATTACATTTGCGCACTTTAAGGGGAATTAGCTCAGTTGGCTAGAGCGCGACGCTGGCAGCGTCGAGGTCACCGGTTCGAGCCCGGTATTCTCCACAACCTTTCTTTTAAGAATGATTGGCATAATTAATAATAATGATGATTGATGCCGATACTACACGTAAAAATTAAATTGTAGAGTTTTATAAACTCTGATAAATAACTTGCACATAAGAAATTTCATTCGTTATAAAATTGCACGATGATTGCGTCATCATTATTAAAACAAATTCGTGTTTGGGTGATTTTATTTATGGTGGCATTGGTAATAAGCGGCGTTACCGCATTTCCTGTTTATTCAGAATTGAAGTTTATCATCAACTCCAATATGTTTTCAAATCATCCTGCATTATACGAATGGCTCAATAAAGTTTGGATGGGCGTAAAAGCAACGCAGGAAAAATATCCGTTTTTATTTTACGGTTTCGATTGGCTTGCATTTGCACATCTTGCCATTGCATTGTTATTTGTTGGTGTTTATAAAAATCCTGTAAAAAATAAATGGATCATTTATTGGGCGATGATAACTTGCGTTGGCATATTTGCGCTTGCATTTATTGCAGGTTCAATAAGAGGCATCCCGCTTTTTCATATTTTGATTGATTGCTCTTTTGGCGCAATTGGATTGATCCCGCTGTTTATTGTAAAAAGAAAAATTCTATTGCTTGAAAATATTTATCGGCAAACAAACAAAACAGTATAAACGATTATGGAAAAAAAATTACAAAACCAGGTTGCAATTATTACTGGTGCAAGCAGTGGCATTGGTGAAGCTTGCGCAAAAGGTTTGGCTGCAGCTGGTGCAAGTGTTGTAGTAAATTATCCTGTGCCTGCAGCAAAGGCAATGGCAGATGATGTGGTAAATGCAATAACATCGGCTGGCAATATTGCGATGAGTTATCAATGTGATGTAAGCAAAGAAGATGAAGTAATAAAAATGTTTGCAGACACAATTGAAAAATTTGGAACAGTTGATATTCTTATCAACAATGCCGGCTTGCAGCGTGATGCGCATTTTGTTGATATGACACTTGAACAATGGAACTTTGTTTTGAGTGTAAATCTTACCGGGCAATTTTTATGTGCACGCGAAGCAATAAGAGAATTTTTAAAAAGAGGTGTTGATGAAAAACGAAGCAAGGCTGCCGGTAAAATAATTTGTATGAGCAGTGTGCATGAAGTTATTCCATGGGCTGGTCACGCAAATTATGCGGCGAGCAAAGGTGGTATTATGCTGATGATGAAAACCATTGCACAGGAATATGCACCAAAAAAAATTCGCATTAACAGTATTGCGCCCGGCGCAATTCAAACGCCCATCAATAAGGATGCGTGGGATACATCGGCACACTTGCAAAATCTTTTAAAACTTATTCCGCAAAAAAGAATTGGGCAACCTGAAGATATTGCAAATGCTGCCGTATGGCTTGCCAGCGATGACTCAGATTATGTGAATGGAGCAACTTTATTTGTTGATGGCGGAATGACTTTATATCCCGGTTTTGAAGACAACGGTTAAAATATGAATGAAGAACAAAAACGGTTACAAAACAAACCATGGAAACAATGGGGTTCTTATGTTAGCGACAGGCAATGGGGTACTGTGCGTGAAGATTATAGTGCTAATGGTGATGCATGGAATTATATAACGCATGATATGAGCCGTAGCAAAGCATATCGCTGGGGAGAAGAGGGTATTGCAGGTATTTGTGATGATAAAGAATATTTATGTTTTGCGATTGCATTATGGAATAAGAAAGATCCCATACTAAAAGAAAATTTATTTGGATTAAGCAATGGTCAGGGCAATCATGGTGAAGATGTGAAAGAGTTGTATTACTATCTTGATGCAACCCCAACGCACTCTTACATGAAAATGTTGTACAAGTATCCGCAAAATGAATTTCCATATAAATGGCTGGTTGAAGAAAATGGAAAACGCAACAGGTTTCAGCCGGAGTTTGAGTTGCTTGATACAGGCATCTTTGATAACGATGAATATTTTGATGTGTTCATTGAATATGCGAAGGCAAGCGAAACAGATATTCTCATAAAAATTACTGCGCATAACAGAAGTGATAAAGAAGCTGCTTTAAATATTTTGCCAAGGGTTTGGTTTCGCAATACATGGAGTTGGGGCTATGATGATGATAAGCCTTGTATGAACATCGCCGATGATGAAAGTATTTTCATACATCATAATATTTTAGGCGACTACAATTTATATGTGAAGGATTCAAACGAATTTTTATTTTGCGATAATGAAACAAACTTTCAGCGCTTATATCAAACAACAAATAAATCTGATTTTGTAAAAGATGGAATTAATGATTACATCGTACAAAAGAATGTAAACGCGATCAACACCAACAGCGGCACAAAAGCCGCAATTAATTTGGATGTTGTTATCGAACCAAAACAAAACAAAACTTTCTTCCTGCGCCTTTCATCAGCTTCAAATAAAAATCCCTTTGCAGATTTCGAGGATATTTTTTCTACACGAATAAGTGAAGCCGATGAATTTTATAGCACGCTGCAAAAAGATATAGACAATAATGATGCTCGCATGGTGCAGCGCCAGGCATTTGCAGGAATGTTATGGAGCAAACAATTTTATTATTACGATATTCCGCAATGGTTAAATGGTGATCCATCGCAACCGCCGCCGCCCGAACAAAGATTGTATGGCCGCAATTCAAACTGGCTTCATTTAAATAATAACGATATTATTTCCATGCCCGATAAATGGGAATATCCATGGTATGCAGCATGGGATCTGGCGTTTCATTGCGTAACGTTTGCCGTAATTGATGCAACGTTTGCAAAAAAACAATTGCTTGCACTTACGCACGAATGGTATATGCAACCTGTTGGCCAGTTGCCTGCTTATGAATGGTCGTTCAGCGATGTAAATCCGCCGGTGCATGCATGGGCAACATGGCGGGTCTATAAGATCGATCAAAAAAATAATCATGGCAAAGCTGATGTGCAATTTTTAGAAACTGTTTTTCATAAGCTGTTGCTGAATTTTACATGGTGGGTAAATAGAAAAGATGCGAATGATAACAACATTTTTGAAGGCGGATTTTTAGGGCTTGATAATATTGGTGTGTTCGATCGCAGCAAGCCTTTAGCAAACGGCGCTTATATTGAACAGGCAGATGGTACAAGCTGGATGGCAATGTTTGCATTAAACCTGATGCGCATTGCTTTGGAGCTTGCGATTTATAACAAGGTGTATCAGGACATGGCAACAAAATTTTTCGAGCACTTTTTATACATCGCTTCTGCAATGGATAGTATGGGCGAAAATGCAAATGGTTTATGGGATGAAGAAGACCAGTTTTTTTATGATGCACTAAAATTGCCTGATGGCACAACACAAAAGTTAAAAGTGCGCAGCATGGTTGGGCTTATACCATTGTTTGCCGTTGAAGTAATAGAGCACGAGTGTCTTGAAAGGTTGCCACTGTTTGCAGAAAGATTAAACTGGTTTTTAGATCATCGCCCAAAGCTTGCTGATCTTGTTTCGAGATGGCAGGTAGAAGGTGTAACACAAAAACATTTATTGAGTTTATTGCGAGGGCATCGTATGAAAAAATTATTGCAACGCATGCTAGATGAAACGGAATTTTTAAGCGAGCATGGCGTGCGTGCATTATCGAAATATTATAAAGATCATCCTTACCAAATAAATATGGATGGCGATATTGCAAGTGTTGATTACGAACCTGGCGAATCGACGACAGATATGTTTGCGGGTAATAGCAACTGGCGCGGACCTGTTTGGATGCCGGCAAACTTTTTAATTATAGAAAGCCTGCAGCGCTTTCATTATTATTATGGTGATGATTTTAAAATTGAATGCCCAACAAACAGCGGCAACTATATTACCCTTGATGAAGTTGCAGCATTCTTAACTGAACGTCTTTCAAAATTATTTTTAGCAGATGAGAATGGCAGGCGCACTGTGTTTGGCGACAACGAAAAATTGCAAACGGATCCTTACTTTAAAAATTATGTTTTATTCTATGAATATTTTCATGGCGATAATGGGAGAGGCGTTGGCGCTTCTCACCAAACAGGATGGACAGGCTTAATTGCAAAGTTGTTACAACCGAGGAGAAAAAATTAATCAGATAATAAAAAGAAAAAGGGATGACAACTTTTAAACATTGTCATCCCTTTTTAATAAAAGTTTATTACAAACTTATTTGTTCAACTTTAAATTTAAGAACACCTGTAGGTGCTTTTACTTCAGCAATTTCACCTTTTTGTTTTCCTAACAATCCCTGCCCAATGGGTGATGAAATAGAAATTTTATTTGCTTTAAGATCAGCTTCTTTCTCGCCAACAATTTGATACGTTACTGTTTTTTTTGTAGCAACATTTGTAATGGTAACTTTTGTTAAAATAGAAACTTTGCTGGTATCAATTTCGCTTTCATCTACAATGCGCGAAGTAGCAATTTGACTTTCTAATAAAGCAATTTTTGCTTCAAGAATACCTTGTGCTTCTTTAGCGGAATCGTATTCTGCATTTTCTTTCAGGTCACCTTTTTCTCTTGCCTCTGCGATAGCTCTTGAAGCCGCGGGGCGGTCAACCGATTTCATATGGTGCAATTCCTGCCGCATTTTTTCGAACGCATCTTTTGAAACGTACATTACATCACTCATAGTTCATAGCTTTAAAAATGAGATAAAAAAAATACAACGCCGCGAAATGCAGCGTTGCACTATTACAAATATAAAAAATCTTATTTAATCAATCCTCAAACTTTTGCTAAGAAATTTGATGATTTTAGCCCTACAAAACTCCTTTCGCCTCCAGCTTATCCAGAACAATTTTTGCCATTTTAAAAAATGCTTCATGGCTGTAACCTGCGATGTGTGGTGTGAGGATTACATTTTTTCTTTGATATAAATTTCGAAGCTGTTCTTTTTCTTCATCAGAATATATTTCGAGTTTTTCATTTTCCAAAACATCTAAGCCTGCATAACTAATTAAGTTATTTTCCAGCGCATTTATTACAGCATTTGTATCAGTAACTTTTCCGCGACACGTTGTTAAGAATACAGGCTTACGTTCGAGTTGTTTAAAAAAATTATCATTGGCGTAATGAAAAGTTTCCTCGGTTAATGGCAGATGCAAACTCACAACATCTGCGTATCTAAAAATTTGTTCGGGCTCCGCTTCATGAATATAACCTTTTGCAAAACCAAATTTGTATTTATCATGCGCAAGCACAGTGCAATCGAATGGCGCTAATAATTTTGCAAATGAAGAACCAGTATTTCCATAACCAATAATACCAATTGTTTTACCGTTGATTTCTGTTCCCCTGTTTGCATCGCGAATCCATAAGCCTTGTTTTATTTCTTCAAAACTGCTTGTAATGTTATTTAATAAATTTAGCAGTAAAGCCAACGTGTGTTCAGCAACAGCGTTGCGGTTTCCTTCAGGACTGCTAACACAATAAATGCCTTTTTTTTCCGCATACGCAACATCAATTAATTCCATTCCGCTGCCAAGCCTTGCTATCCATTTTAATTCATTTGCTTTATCAATAAGTGCTTTATCAACTTTTAATCTCGTTGTTAATACAATGCCGTTTACATTGTCGATTAATGCTTCAACTTCTTCATAAGTAACTGCAGGAATGTATAACACTTCGTAGCCTTTAGCCTTCAATTCATCTAGTAAATAAGAATGAACTTTCGCTGTAACAATAACCTTTTTCTTAATCATGATTTGGTTTTAAAACTTAATGCTGCAAAATCTTCTATGCTTAATTGCTCTGCGCGTTTATCAAAAATTGCATCACTCAAAATATTTTCATCAAACAAATTTCTAACCGCATTTCTTAATTTTTTTCTTCTTTGATTGAATGCGGCTTTTACAAGCCTAAAAAAAACTTCTTCATTTTTAATTTTTAATTTCTCGTTTCTGATTTTTAATTCAATAACTCCACTCATAACTTTTGGCGGCGGCTTAAAGCATGATGGCGAAACATCGAACAAATATTGTACATCGTAAAACGCCTGCACCAGCACACTTAAAATTCCGTAGCTTTTATTGTTTGGTTTTGAAGCGATGCGTTGCGCAACTTCTTTTTGAAACATACCAATTACAACAGGAACCTTTTCTTTCCACTCTAATATTTTAAATAAAATTTGAGAAGAAATGTTGTAAGGAAAATTTCCGATCACAATAAACGCTTCATTAAAAGGAATAGAGGCTTTTAAAAAATCTTCATGAATTATTTTATCTTTTAGCGCAGGATAATGCGTTAGCAAATAATCAATTTTTTCCTGGTCTAATTCTATTGCTTTGAAATCAATATTTTCTAATTGTAATAAATATTTAGTTAATGCGCCTGCGCCGGGACCAATTTCCAATAATCTTTCAAAATGATGTTTTTGTAATGCAGCAATTATGTTGTGTAAAATGTTTTCATCTTTTAAAAAATGCTGGCCTAAAGATTTTTTAAGCGTGATTTGCATGATGCGAAGTTATTAGAATAGGAATTGGAAATTGAAAAATGCAAACTGAAAATTGATAACTGAGATCGTTAACTTTTCAACTTGTAAACTAAAACATATTTTTACAGCAAAGAATCTTTAAATGAGTGCAGAACAAAAACCAATTATAGGATTTACGAGTGGCGATCTTAATGGAATAGGGCTTGAACTGATTATAAAAACACTTAGCGATAACAGGATATTTGAGCAATGTACGCCGGTTGTTTTTGCAAGTAATAAGAGCATAAATTTTTACAGGAAATCAATGCCTGAAATAAATTTTTCTTACCAGGCTATAAAAGAAATCTCAAAGGCAAATAATAAACAGGTAAATGTTTTTAATTGCTGGGAAGAAGAAGTTGTAATTAATGCGGGCATACTAAATGATATTGGCGGTAAGTATGCGAGACTTTCATTGCAAAGTGCAACCAAAGCATTAAAGCAATTACAGATTCATGGGTTGGTAACAGCGCCTATTCATAAAAAAAATATTCAGTCTGCAGATTTTAATTTCACCGGTCACACACCATATTTAAAATCTGAGTTCGGTTTGAATGATGTTGTGATGTTGATGGTTGCTTCAAACATGCGCGTAGCTGTGGTAACAGAGCATGTGCCTGTGAAAGACATTGCAACATTTATAACAAGAGAAAATATTCTTAGCAAGCTTTTCATCTTAAATAAAAGTTTACAAAGAGATTTTGGAATTGAAAAACCACGTATTGCCGTGCTTGGTTTAAACCCGCATGCTGGCGATGAAGGTTTGGTGGGTGATGAAGAAATAAAAATTATTAAGCCTGCTATTAAAGAAGCAAAAGATAAAGGTGTTTTAGCTTTTGGACCATACAGTGCAGATGCATTTTTTGCAAGAGCGCAGTATGAATCTTTCGATGCAGTGCTTGCTATGTATCACGACCAGGGATTAATTCCGTTTAAATCACTTGCCATTGGTGAAGGCGTAAATTTTACTGCAGGTATGCCTGTTGTAAGAACGAGTCCGGATCATGGAACTGCTTTTGATATTGCAGGGAAAAATAAAGCAGATGCGTCTTCATTTATTACAGCAACATTTGAATGTATCGACATCATAAAACGTCGTGCTGATTTTGATGAAAGCCACAGTAACCCATTACGAAAAATGAGCAACATAATTATTGCAAACGCTGCCGACGAAGCCATAGAAACTACGGAAGAATAACGGGAAAAGCAAGCCGAAGCACTTTCAAAAAATCATATTTTTATCCGAGACGATGCTACCTGCATAACGGGTACTTTTATATCTCCTAAATTATAGTTTATGAAAAGATTGCTTCACCGGGCAATTGCCATAACGGCTTTGTCTTTTTTATGTTTTCATTCTAATGCACAATTCAAGAATATTCTTCAGCACGCAAAAGATAAGGCAACGGATAAAGCAAATAATGGTGTTGATAAAGTGATGGATCATTCAGGCAACAACACGAACAATTCAAACCAAACTAATAATAACAACGCTAATAATAATGCACAACAACAAACGCAAACGGCCTCAAGCGATCAAACAAATACAACGGCAGCGTCAAATGTTCCTACTGTAAAAACTTACCAGAATTATGATTTTGTGCCTGGTGATAAAATCATTTTTGAATCAAATCTTGCAGATGAGCAGGTGGGTGAAATACCATCACAATTTATCGTATCGGATGGACAAGCAGACGTGCAGGTTGAAGACGGTGAAAATGTTATTCATGTGCCTAAAGGAAGCGGTGTAACATTCACGGCAAGAATGACCAACGAAAATTATATGCCGGATCAGTTTACCATTGAATTTGATTTTAAAAATGAAGACTTCGGAATAAATCATTTAAGCGTAGATTTTGGCAACAGAGTTTATTATGCACAGGATCCCGCTATTATGCCGGGCTTAAGTTTCAATAGCGAAAGTCTCAGCTGGACTTTGGGAGATGTGAATTATCCTGATGCGTTGCAGGTTAACGGCGACCATGCAATGCAATGGCATCATATTGCTATTGCCATTAATAAAACTGTCGGCAAAGCATACGTTGATCAGTTTAGAGTGGTGAACGTAAATAATCTTACTGGCAAACCGAATAACGTAACAATTCATGTAGACGGATACGAAAATTCATTTGTAAAAAATATACGTATTGCCGCCGGCGGTATTGATATTTATAAACAAGTAAGTACGGATTCTAAAATTGTGATGCATGGAATTTTGTTTGATGTAGATAAGGCAACGCTGAAACCTGAATCAATGGGTTCTATTAACCAGATTTATGGTTTGCTAAAAAAAGATCCTTCTTTAAAATTTGAAATTGATGGTCATACTGATAACTCTGGCAACGCTGATCATAACATGACTTTATCTCAGCAACGCGCAGATGCTGTTAAAACGCAATTGGTAAGTATGGGTGTTGATGCTTCACGTTTAACCACAAAAGGTTTTGGTGATACAAAGCCAATGGATACTAACGATACACCCGAAGGCAAAGCAAACAACCGTCGCGTTGAGTTTATAAAAATGTAATAACTATTGTTAATTGCTATGAGAATTCAAACATTAATATTGTTTGTGTGCATGAGCGTGTTTGCACATGCACAGTCAGACAGATCACCCAATGCGCAGGAACTCGCTGTAATTAAAAAAGCGCAAAATGTAGTTGAACCGTTTATTGATTCATTTCAAAATGGTGACTGGCAAAAGCAAGATGGCGGTTCTGATGAAGAGCAATATTTATCCGTTCAAAAATATCCCGATGTTCCAATGGGTGTTGCGCCGTTTAACGACTGGCATTTTGTTGTTCGACCAAATTCAAAATATTTCGATCAAACAATAAAACCGATGTACGATAAATTAACTACCCTTAGTGCAACGTACACAGATGATAATGTAAAGCAAGAAGTAGAGATTGGTAAAGAATTAAAAAAGCTCACTGATATTTATATTGAAGTTTTTGTGGATCAAAAAAATCTTCCTTGTAAATTTCAAAAAGGAAGTACCGGCGATTTAAATATACCCGGTACTGCTTATGCTTATAAAGAAATAGATCCAAACAAAACTATCGGAACACAGATTGATGGCATAAACAGTTATGTACTTGCGTTTGGTGATTGGAACAATTCGGTTGCTGATAAAAATTTAGGCGTTTATCAATTTAAATTTCAACATCCAAAAGGCTCGCCTTACATCGAAAATATTGTGATAAGAATTTCCGGTAATGATGAACGCATTCATGAATTGCTAACAACACTTGACTGGAATAAAATCAATGATGCATTAACTAAATAATGTGAAGGTTTTTTTATTAGATGCTGATAGAAAATATTAAAGTGCAGCCAACAAACGTTTTAAATTGTTGCTGCACTTCTTTATGTTATGATCGATTTATTCACTTACCCAAAACTCAATGTTATATTCTGTTTCACCGAGATTACCATACTTGTTGAATATACATGTTTTAGTAACTGCAGGTTCGCCATTGCCATGCCTGTTATCTAAATACAATTTTTTACCGGGATAAATTGCTTTGATTGAATACTTACCAATCGGTACATCTTTTACCATAAATGTTCCTGCAACATCTTCAACACTTCTTTCAAAAGTACTTGCCGGGCTGCCATCAATTAGCTTACTATCAATTGGCGTAAACATAATTTTAATTTTAGTCATGTCTGCATCTGTGCCCCATTGATACAAATCAACATGCGCACCATAATAACCATTGTCGCCAGGTTTCTTACCACTCAATTTCCATTTAAAATTTCTTACTGCAGAATCAGCTTGCGTAAATGAGTTTCCGCTTCCATCTAAATCAAAAAGATAATTTACACCATATGCTTTTTTGCTGTATTGAGCTTTGGCTGTCCAATCACCGGCAGGTGAAGCCGGAATAGTAACTATATATTTTCCATTGGCATTTGTTTTTCCAAATACATAAGTGCCATACCAAACAGTATGCTCAACCGTGATGTTTGCATTGGAAAGTGCATTGCCACGTGAATCGGTTACTGTACCGCTTACTGTTCCTGCTTTTCTTTTAAAAGCTGATTCATTACCTGCGGAAACAATGTTGCTGCCAACAGTTTCTTTTTTACAACTGATAAATGAAGTGCTGCTGAAAATGATTGCAGCAAGAAAAATCTTTTTCATAAATTATCGATGGTTTCGTTTAAATATTTTATTGATATAACAAAACTATCAACACAACAAATTGATGAAAATATGAAGCTGTATAAACTGTAAAAAATAAGGAATGAAATGATAAAACAACTATTGCATTTGCGATGTGTTTTCAAGAATTTTTATAAACCACCTGAACAGTTTCTCTTGTTTGCTGTTTTAAGATTATTTGTTTATCGTCTGTCATTTTATTAAGCAAGTCATTATTAAAATGACGAATTGTTAAAAGCGATAATTCTTTTTCGATCTGTACATCAAAAATCTCGCTGCAGGTTGCGGCAAGCTGCTGAATTTTTTCAGTTCGGTCGTCCAAACATAATTCAACGCTTATTGCGCCGGTTTGTATAAGATTTGGTTTAATGTTAAGCGTTTGAAATATTTTATACAACTCGCGCATCGGCCCTCCTTCCACAAAAGAAAAATCAAGACTATGCAAATGCATGAGCACTTGTTTTTCTTTAATAATTATAATCGGCGGAAGGTTTTTTATATGCTGTTTTGAAATAGTTGTGCCCGGCAAAGAAGGATCTAAAAAACATTTTACATGCAACGTAATTCCTTTATTCTGTAAAGGCTTGATAGTTTTTGGATGAATAACCTGTGCACCGTAATAAGCCATTTCAATTACTTCATCAAAACTCAGTTCTGGTATTAATTGTGCATCAGGAAATTGTTTTGGATCAGCACTCATTACACCTTCTACGTCTTTCCATATTGTTACACTTTCCGCATATAAAATGTTTGCAAAAATAGCGGCAGTAAAATCACTTCCTTCTCTTCCAAGTGTTGTACTTTCATTTTCATCCGTGCTGCCAATGAAGCCTTGTGTGAGAATAATGTCTCCGGTTTCCGCTTTGAGGTTTTCAGTTAACTGTTCAATTTTTTTTATGGTGTATTGCCAGTCAACATTTGCATCGCGAAAATTATCATCAGTGCGAATGATGTCTCTTACATCAATCCATTTATTGGCAATGCCAGTTTCATTCAAATAAAAACTTACAATACTTGTGCTAAGCAGTTCGCCAATGGAAACTATCTGGTCGTAATAATAATCATATTCACGCACCGGTTTATCGTGCAACAGCCATTCAACTTCCGTAAAAAAATTATTCAAATGTTCTTCACATGCATTGTAATGTGTAACCAATAAATATTTTGCTGTTGTAAGATGTTGGTTTTTTATCACACCAAATAATTGTAAAGCTTCTTCTCTGTTGCCTGCAAAAAAAGCTTCTGCCACTTTTTCCAATGCATTGGTTGTTTTGCCCATTGCAGAAATAATTACAACGAGCTTTTCATTTTTATATAATGAAAGAATTTCTTTTACATTTTGAATGCGCTCATAACTGTTTACACTTGCTCCGCCGAATTTAAAAACCTTCATGTTGTTTATTAAAGTGGGCAAAGATAAGGCGCATGCAGAATGCGCATTTATCAATGAAATTAAACTGCGGTAGTTTCGGGATTTCTGAGTGATATTTTTTTTCTGATCTATTTATAGCACACATTTATCATCTACGATTTTACATAACTATTTAGTTAATGATTTTAAAAGTATTGTATAATGAGGATCATGAACCTAAATGATTATGGTCATGTTTTTCTGCAGTGTTTGATTTTAAGTTTGTTTATGACAAATCCAATACTACGGCAGATCCTAAACCATTTTGATTTAATTGAAGAAGAATACAGCAAGTATAATGCATTAATTAAAATTGGCGGGGATCAGGATTGCCTAAAAACAATTAACAAGAATATCGAGGAACTTAAATTTAAGCTTGAAGCGCTGGAAGATGCTCTATTGATGAATGCCTTCGCAGATATCAGGAATTTATCAAACATCCTGAAATAAAAAGTAAACAAGCAGGCTTTATTTATTTGGCTAATAAACTGCAGCGTTTATTAGCATAAATTGTGATGGAAAAAAGGCATCATCTGCTATTAAGATGATGCCTTTGGTATCATAACTATTTAACCAAACACACTCAGCACATTTTCTAAGGCAATCACTTTTATTTCTTTTAGAATTCTTGCAGGTCTTTTTTCAAGCTTGCCTTCACAACAACTGCATTCAAAATTTTTTTCTGCAGCACATGTTTTGCAGTAAGTAGATTCATAACTGCATATATAAACATCTTCTGCTTTTTTAAATAACCGTTTGCCGCAGCCATCACAATAATGTTTCATTTCTAATGGCATAAATACAGTTTTAATTTTTACAATTTCATTACTGTCTTACAAGTATTTCTTCACTAATACGCCAACCTGTGGCACCCAAATAGCCCATGCGTATATAAAAGGTCTTGGTAGCAGGATCGTACGTGTTATTGCATTGAGAAGAACCACTCCATTGTGGTGTATAACCGGGATTTGAATTTGGCAAGCCACTATCAAATCCAACTATCGGAATACCCGTACTGTAATCGCTGATTGTTACTTTATTTGTTACCGGATCAACCGTTAGCAAAGCAACATAACCTGAACCTCCCAAATCGCCAAAGCCACATGCTACAGAATTCGCAGACACGGTGGTGAGATCTTTAATTTCATCTAAAGGTCTTGGTGCAGACGGATGATAAACAAACCCGGTTGAACTATAAGTACCATCGTATTGATTTTTTATAAGAAACGCCGTAATGCCGGTACTTAAATTTCCACTAATATTATAGCCACTTTCTTGAATTGCAGTAATTCTGAAACCTAATGCCCAGTCTCCGCCAAGAAAATCTGAAGGTTTAAATTTTACTTGCAAATAGCCTGTGTGCGACCCTTTGGGAATAATTACTTCAGGATTTACAATAGTAATCATGCTTGATGTTGGAGTTGCGTAATTTGTTGCATTAATAGTATCGTATTCGTTTACTAAAGTTGAATCAAGCGAAACGGTTACATGCAAATTTTCAGGTGCTGCATTTGCTGTTGCCAGGTTAATAGGTACAAGATCAACAGTAGTGTCGTTATTTGAATTATCTACAACCAGCGCAAAGAAATTACTTGCATTGGTTGCGGTGAGTTTTATTTCAACAACTTTTGTTTCTGGTCCGTTTGTAGATTGTATGCTGCCATTATCAAATTCTTTATCTTTTAAACATCCGCTTATCATGAAAGACAAAGCAGCAACAACGGTTATAATTGATTTTATATTGAGTGATTGCATATTTACTTATTTAATGAATTATGGTTCCCAAAATATTTTTGAAGAGAAGATATTA
>DASZUY010000052.1:0-2838 GCA_035547495.1 Parafilimonas sp.
AACTTATATGACTGGCTTTGGCTGGCTTGCGAAATTGGTGTCGTTTGCCATTCTGCTTGGTTTTTCTTCGGTGATACTTGTAATGCTCATGGGGCAATCGCGGGTGTTTTACACAATGGCGAAAGATGGTTTATTGCCAAGCATTTTTCAAGACCTTCATCCAAAATTCCGCACACCATACAAAAGCAATATTGTGTTATTTGTATTTGTAGGGTTATTCGCAGCATTTGTTCCCGTAAGTGTTGCAGGAGATTTAACTTCTATAGGAACTTTATTTGCATTTGTACTGGTTTGTTTAGGTGTGATGATCATGCGCAAAAGACAGCCTGGCTTAAAACGTCCCTTTAGAACACCTGCAGTTCCGCTTGTACCAATTCTGGGAATGATTATTTGTACAGCAATGATTGTTGGTTTACCAAATGAAACTTTACTCAGCGCTTTTGTTTGGATGATAATTGGCTTGTTTATTTATTTTTTATACAGCAGGAAAAATAGCCGTTTAGTTGCAGGCGGAGACATTTTGCCGAATGCAGCAGACTTTGAAAAATAATTTCATTTAATTTTTTATTAAAAGCTCTTCAATATTGAGGAGCTTTTTTATTAATGGATAAGCAAAACATTCTTCCATCTTCCTGTTTACAAAACATCGAACTTTGCGTTTATGAAATGCGTTTTGCTTGCGAAACGAATTCCATCAGACAATCAAAAATAAATAGATGAAACAGCATGCATTTGAAAGCTTTATCAATAAAGAAAAAGGCTCAAAGAAGAAAGAAGCAATAAGGCAGGAGAAAAGAAAATGGAAAGAAGCGCGAAGCAAGAAGTATGAGGAAAGAAGTAATGAGCATGCTGTAAGAGGCAAAAGATATGAAACAGAGAATAAGAAATTTGAAATCAGAAACCAGAAATCAGAAACGAATCGTCACGGCGCAAAACTAAAAACGGAGACCCGGCAACCAGCAGCAGGCAACCAGCAGCCTGTAACGGAAATGCCGTTAAATAAATTTATTGCACATGCAGGTGTTTGTTCACGCCGCGAAGCTGCGGAACTTGTGAAAGATGGAAAGGTTAAAGTGAATGGTGATTTTGTTTATGAGCCGGGGTTTAAAGTTTCATCAACGGATAAAGTAACGTTTAACAACAAGCAGCTTCATCTTCAAAAAAATCTTGTTTATATTTTATTGAACAAGCCAAAAGATTACATCACCACAGCAAAAGATACGCACGGCAGAAAAACTGTTTTTGATTTAATTGAACAGTCAACAGATGAAAGAGTTTTTCCTGTTGGCAGACTGGATAGAAATACAACCGGTGTTTTATTGTTAACGAATGACGGTGATCTTACACAAAAACTTACACATCCATCTTTCGGAGTAAAAAAAGTATACGAAGTAAAACTGGATAAGCCTTTGCAAAAAAAGGATTTTGAAAGTTTATTATCAGGAATTAAACTTGACGATGGATTTATTGCGGCAGATGCTGTGGCTTATGCAGACACAAAAGATAAGTCTGTAATTGGTATAGAAATTCACAGCGGAAAAAATCGTATTGTGCGCCGTATGTTTGAGTATTTAGGATATGATGTAAAAAACCTCGACCGCGTTTTATTTGCTAACCTTACAAAGAAAAATGTTGACAGAGGCAAATGGCGTTTCTTAAACGAAAAAGAAGTTCGCCTGCTTAAATTCATGAACCAAAGTTTTGTAAAGAAGAAACGTTTGAACGCGGATTTGGATAGATTAGAGGATTAAAGATTTTAACGATGCGGTTTGAAATAATTTTTGAAGATGATCTTTTGATTGCGGTTAATAAACCATCGGGTTTGTTAAGCATTCCCGATAGAGAAGGAAAAGAAGTTTCACTTAAAACAATTTTACAGGAGAAGCACGGAGAGATTTTTACGGTGCATCGTTTGGATAAAGACACAAGCGGTGTAATTGTTTTTGCAAAAGATGAAACTGCGCATAAAGAGTTATCACAGCTTTTTGAAAATCGCAATACAGAAAAAATTTATTATGGTTTGGTGCATGGAAACATTTTGCCCCAGGAAGGGAAAATTGAGGTTGCATTAAAGCGGCATTCTTCCGGCACTAAAATGTTTGTTGACATTACAGGCAAACCTTCACTTACAGAATATAAAGTGATTGAAAATTTTAAACGTTTCTCGTGGGTAGAATTTAATATTCATACAGGCAGAACACACCAGATTCGTGTGCATGCTCAATACATGGGTCATTCAATTGTATGCGATGAATTGTATGGCTCGCCACAAGCTGTTTATCTGTCATCATTAAAACCAAAATATCATCTCTCTAAAAAAGACGAAGCAGAAAAACCAATTTTATCAAGGCTTGCTTTGCATGCTGCTTCTTTAAAATTCACGCTAAATAATAAAGAATATTTTTTTGAAGCGCCGTTACCAAAAGATTTAAAAGCAACATTGCAGCAATTAAGAAAACTATCTGTTGTATAAATGTATAAGCTGCTTATTTATTTTTTTTGCGATGGATGGACCTTCATAAATAAAACCTGTCCATACCTGCACAAGCGCAGCGCCGTTATTTAATTTTTCAATTGCATCGGCACCGGTAAAAATTCCGCCGCTGGCAATTACTGGAATTTTATTGTTTGAATTTTTTATGATATACTGTAAAACTTCAGTTGATTTTTTCTGTAATGGCTTTCCGCTTAAACCGCCCGCTCCTATGTTTTCAATTTCTTTTTTGCTTGTGAGAAGATTATTTCTTTCGATCGTTGTATTTGTTGCAACGATGCCATCGAGCTTTGTTTCAAATGCAAGATTGATAATGTCATTAAGTTGCGATTCATTTAAATCAG
>DASZUY010000053.1:0-10902 GCA_035547495.1 Parafilimonas sp.
TTACATGTTGTATTTGCTGGTAAATAACAACCGTGCTAATGATGAGTATAATAGAAATACTAAACTGCAGCACCACCAAACCTTTTCGTATGAATGCGGCGCTGCTGCCTTTCATCTTCATTCCTTTTAAAACAAAAACGGGATTGAAAGATGATAAATACAATGATGGATAACTACCCGCAAATAATCCGCAAATAAGTGTGATAATAATTAATGCTGATACGTGAAGCGGATTATTTAAACCTAATACGAGATTTTTTTGTACCAATAAATTAAATGCCGGCAACAAAAGTGACATAACAATTATGGCAAGCACCGCAGATAAAAATGCCATGAATAATGCCTCGCCGATGAATTGAAAAATGAGCATTCGTTTTCCTGAGCCCAATACTTTTCTAACGCCAACTTCTCTTGCACGTCTCTCGCTTCTTGCCGTTGCAAGATTCATAAAGTTGATGCAGGCAATTAGTAAAATGATCCAGGCAATAACAGAAAAAAGATTTACATAACTTATTCTTCCGCCGCCTGTTTGAATTCCATTATCAAATTCATCACGCAGATGCCAATCATGTGCACTAAATAAAAAAGGTCTTGCATTAGATTTTGGTTCGCGCTGTTGTATAAAATTGTATAGAATTTTATTTATTGAAGCGGCACTAACATTGGGCTTTAATTCAACATACGTGTCAAGATCATTATTGCCCCAGCTTTGCGCCCAGGATTTATTTTCATCATACCAAATTTCAAAGGGAGCGACCCATTCAAATTGAATGGTTGAGTTTTTTGGAATGTCTTTTATAACACCTGAGATTACATAATCCTGCTTATTATCAACACGCACTGTTTTACCAATAATATTTTTTTCATCACCAAAAAATTTCTTTGCGGTTGATTCAGTAACAACCATTGAATGTAATTGCGTGAAAGCTGTTTTTGCATTGCCCTGCACAAACGGCAATGTAAACATGCTGAACAATGATGCATCTGCGTAATTGGGAAATGCATACATTGATCTGTTGCCGATTGTTATAAGCTTTGTACCGTCAGTAGTTATGCGGCACGTATTTGCAACACCTGGAATTTGCTCTTGCATTGCAGGACCCATTGGTGCAGGCGTTGAACCAAATGTAGCAACATACGTATCATACTTTTGATTTTCTCTTATGCGGTACAGGCTGTCTTTTTTTGTATTGAACTGATCAAAGTTCAGTTCATCTTCCACCCATAAAAAAATAAAACCTGCGCAGGCAATACCAATTGCCAAACCAAATATGTTGAGGAAACTATAACCTTTATGTTTCCACAGGTTGCGAAAAGTGGTTTTGAAAAAGTTTTTAAGCATAAAAAAAATTTTAGATGTATGATTTAATGATGGAATTTATCATTCACCTAACAATTCACGATTGACGATTCACCATTCACGTTTCTCATTTCGTTCTCAAACCCTTCACCGGGTTTGCAATGGCTGCTTTTACAGATTGAAAGCTGATGGTAATTAAAGCAAGCAGTATGGCTGAAATTCCTGTCGCTAAAAAATTCCACCAGCTTATCTCAATCCGATATTTATAATGTTGTAGCCAGTCGCTTATCATCAATAATGCAACTGAAGGTGCAATGATTTGTGAGGTAAATACTAACCGTAAAAAATCTTTTGATAATAATGTTGTAATGCCTGTAACATTTTCCCCTAATACTTTTTTTACACTAACTTCCCTTGTTATGTAGTCTGTTGTATTGTAGTCTTTATTTTTCCGGGCATTGCCGAAAGTAGTTTTAAAGAAGTTTTTAAGCATACACTGATTTTATTTTTTGCGTGATAAAAAACAGTCAGGCACACGTATCCATTTTAAGTTACCAACGCGTGTGCCAAGCCGGAAAGCCTTGCTGTTAAAGGGTTTTATAAAATAAGGATTTAAGGAAGTGTTCGTAAACGAACATTTCATGTATTAAATTTGATACGCTGCTAAAACGAAGAACTACTCCGTTCTCAAACTCTTCATCCCGAACCATATCGGGATTCCGTCACTCCGTGCGAAGTGACTTCACAGGATTTGCAATTGCCGCTTTCACAGATTGAAAGCTTACTGTAATTAAAGTTATAATTAACGCCCCAACACCCGCAACAACAAAAATCCACCACGATAATGTTGTGCGATAACTGTAATTCTGCAGCCAGCTATGCATAAAATAGTAGGAGATTGGCACTGCAATTAAAAAAGAAATAACAATGAGTATTATAAAATCTTTCGACAATAAATTCCAAACACTTAATACAGATGCACCTAAAACTTTTCTTACACCAATTTCTTTTTTACGTTGTTCTGCAACAAATGATGTTAAGCCAAATAAACCTAAGCATGAAATAACAATCGCAAGCATGGTAAAAATTCCGGACAATTTACCTATGCGCTCTTCATCACCAAATTTTGCTGCATAATCATCATCTACAAATTTGTATGAGAAAGGTTGGCTTGGATCATATTTTTTAAAAACGGTTTCAATGCTTTTTATAGCCTTGCCTGCACTAACTGCAGGATTTAATTTTATGATCGCAACATTTCCCTGGTAATTTAATAGCGGATATATAACCGGTCGCACTTCATCATACGGAGATTCAATCACCATATTTTTTATTACACCAATTACTTTCAAAGGCTGATCCCACCACATCACCGTTTCACCAACGGGATTTTTCAAATTCATATATTCCACAGCCGCTTCATTCAAAATAACAGCCGCAGAATCTGTTGGATAATCTTTAGAAAAACTTCTTCCTTCCTTTACTTCCCATCCAATGGTTTTTCCAAAATCATAAGAACCGGCAACTACGCCAAAATCTGTTGAAAGGTTTGGATCTTTCCCGGGCCAGCTAAATCCACTGGTGCTGTTCCATATACCGGTTGTTGGGCTTTCTGATTCAGCAAATGATGTTACAACACCTGTTTGCATCAGTTCATCTTGCACTGCATTGAAATGAGTATGAATTGTTGAGTCAGGCGTAGGTATAGTGATGAGGTTTGCGCGGGCATATCCAACAGGACGATCTTTTGCAAATTGTATTTGCTGATAAACGATAATCGTTCCTATAATTAATGAAACGGAAACGCTGAATTGCAGCACCACTAATACTTTGCGCGGAATGGCTGCAAAGCGTCCTGCCTTAAATGTTCCCTTTAAAACCTTTACAGGTTTGAATGAAGAAAGATAAAATGCAGGATAACTTCCTGCAATCGCTGCTGTGATTATAATAAATGCAAAAGCGATTAACCAAAATGCGGGGCTTGTCCACAAAATATGCATGTCTTTATTTGACACTGTATTAAAGAAAGGCAAAGCAAGCCATGTAAGTAACACAGATATGATGAAGGCAAAGGTTACTGTTAATAAAGATTCGGCAAAGAATTGAAATATAAGCTGGCTTCTTAGTGAACCAACTGTTTTTCGTATGCCAACTTCTTTTGCTCTCTTTTCGCTGCGTGCCGTGCTTAAGTTCATAAAATTTATACAAGCTAACAATAAAACAAACAAGCCAATCACGCCAAACATTTTTACATATTTAATTGCACCGCCAGTGTTTACACCATCTTTAAATTCTGAATACAAATGCCATTTACGCATAGGCTCTAAAAACAAAGCCGGCTTCTTTTGTTTCAGCTGCTCATTTACTCTGTTAAGTTTTACATCTTTAATTTTTGCTGATATGATATTGAAATTCGCATTATCATTTATTTGCGCATAGAGCGTAATAAAGTTGGGTCTCCACGGGTCGGTCATATTTTTTAAATCATTATTGGCATGGTACCAGAAGTCCCATGAAGCAATAAAATTGAGATTTGTGAACGTTGAGTTATGCGGAAAATCTTTATAAACGCCGGCAACTTTTACAGGCTGATACAAATCAATTTTTAATACTTTCCCTATTGCATTTTCATCTCCAAAAAATGCTTTTGCAGCAGATGCAGATATTAACACAGAAGAAGGATCATTTAACCCATTTCGATTACCCTGCAGCATATCAAGCGTAAACATTTCCGGCATTTCTTTTTCAAAGAAACCGCCGTTTGATTTTAATATTTTACTACCCGTTGAATTTGAATTACTATTTGAAATAGTGATCTTATGATCGCTCCAGTCAACCGCCATTGCAAGATGTTTAAAATCGCTGCCATAATGTGTGCGTAATTCATTTGCAAGAGGATAAGGAACCTGCCACCAGGTTTGCACTTCGCCATTGTTGGAAACATTTTGAATTACTTGCGCGATGTGGTCATAATTTTTAAAATTTTTATCAAATGAAAGTTCATCATACATCCATAGTCCAATTAATATTGCCACCGTTATTCCAATTGATAATCCTATAATATTAATAAGCGAATGCATCTTATCTTTTATAAGATTACGCCATGCTGTTTTGAAATAATTTTTAAACATCCTGTAAGTTTTAAGTTGTAGGTTATAACTTATAAGTCAAATACATTTCTTCATTTTCAAATTGTCTCATTGCCGAATTGAATTACTCCGTTCTCAAACTCTTCATCCCAAACCATATCGGGATTCCGTCACTCCGTGCGGAGTGACTTCACCGGGTTTGCAATCGCTGCTTTTATTGCCTGGAAGCTTACTGTAACCAACGCAATTAAAATGGAAAGCGTACCGGCTATTACAAACATCCACCATGAAATATCGATATGATAAACAAAATCCTTTAACCAGTTATTCATTGCAAGCCATGCAAGTGGCGATGCAATAATGATGGCGATTAACACAAGCATGATAAATTCTTTTGAAAGCAAATTGAATAATGTAACCGGGCTTGCACCCAACACTTTTCTTATTCCAAATTCTCTTGTGCGTTGTTCAGAAGTAAATATTACGAGACCCAGCAACCCAAGACATGAAATAAATATGGCAAGAAATGCAAAGTAGTTTGCGAGCTGGCTTACTATCTGTTCACTCTTATAAAGCTTTGCATATTCTTCATCAGAAAAAGTGTAAGTAAAAGGAAATTTTGGATTGAGGTCTTTACAAACTTTTTCCAAACTTGCCAATGCTTGTTTTGTTTCGCCGGGCTTTGTTCTAACAAGCGCAGAACCCCATCCGATATCTTCACCTAATCTCAATACAAGCGGGTTAATTTTTTCATGCATTGAATTAAAATGAAAATCTTTTACCACGCCAATTATCGTTCCCGGCTTTTGCCAAAATGTAAGCGGTTGACCAATTGGATTTTTGTACTTAATAATTTTTGCAGCAGTCTCATTAATAATGTAGCCAACAGAATCCGTAGGAAAATCTTTGGAAAAATCTCTGCCCTGCGCCATTTGCAAACGCATTGTTTTTACAAAATCATAACCCACTGCTGCCTGCGTAAATTCAATATCAGCATTAGGATCTTTGCCTTGCCATTGCACGCCGCCTGTGCCGTTATCTATTTGTGTAGGATTATCTGTTATACGCGATACATTTTTTATACCCGGCATATTCGATACTTCATTTTTGAATAAAGTGTATTTTGAAATTAGATCGCCTTCTAAAGGCACATACATTAAATTTTCTCTATCGTAACCAAGATTGGTTGTTTGAATATAATTCACCTGCTTACGAACAACGATCGTCCCGATAATTAATATGATGGAAAGCATGAACTGAAAAACAACAAGTCCTTTGCGAAACCATAAAGTATTGTTTGAAAATTTTGGTAAGCCTTTTAAAACCTTAACAGGCTTGAATGATGATAAGTATAATGCCGGGTAACTGCCCGAAATGAAACCAGTGATCAATAACAGACCAACAATCGTCAACCAAAAATTTATACTGCCGAAAGGCATATGAATTTCTTTATTCGTAACCTGGTTAAACTGTGGCAACACAAGCATTACAAGCAACAACGAAATAACAATTGCTATTGAAACAATAAATATTGCTTCACCGATAAATTGTCTTATTAAAGTAAACCGAACAGCGCCCACAACTTTTCTTACACCAATTTCTTTTGCGCGTTTTATGGAACGCGCCGTTGTAAGGTTCATGAAATTGATGCATGCAATTAGTAAAATAAAAATGGCAACAATGCTAAAAAGTTTTACATATTCAATTCTGCCGCCGGATATATTTCCATTCTTATCAAAGTCAGAATGCAGGTAAACATCGCCATATCTTTCCATGCCTAAACGTATGTAAGAACGCGGTGTTTGTTCCTTGTTATAATTATCAAGAAACCTGTTGATCTTGCTTTCAAATGTTTTTGCATCTGTTCCTTCACGCAGCATAATAAAACATTGCGGACCATTATTCGTCCAGTCTTTCGCCCAACTGTTGCCTTCAAGAAAATGTTGCCAGGTAAGTATGTAATCGAATTGCTCAGTACTGTTTTTCGGAACATTATCAAAAACAGCTGTTACTTTAAAATTTGTATTGTTTTGATAACGCAATGTTTTACCAATGGCTTCTTCAGGCGATCCAAAAAATGCTTCCGCCATTTTTTTTGAAATGGCAATGCTTGATGGATCATTTAATGCAGTAATAGCATTGCCCTGCAGTAAATGATAAGAAAACATTTTAAAGAAATCCTGTCCTGCATGATTGCCATGTTCTTTTATGATCTTATTGCTTGCTTCAAATGTGCTGAATTCATCCCACGCAAAATTGGTTGCATATTGCACTTCGGGTAATACGCGTTTCATTTCATCTGCCATTACACCAGGACCGCCGAAGAAAGCATTCACTTCATTATCGCGATATTGTTTTTCATAAACACTATACAATTGCGAACCATTTTTATGAAAGGCATCAACATTATATTCATCAGTCACCCATAACATTATTATAAGGCTGCAGGCGAGTCCCAATGCAAGACCCATAACATTGATGGTAGAAAATACTTTGTTCTTCCAAAGATTTCTGAATGCAGTTTTGAAATAGTTTCTGAACATCCTGTAAGTTTTAAGTTGTAGGTTATAAGTTATAAGTCAAATACATTTCTTCATTTTCAAATTGTCTCATTGCCGAATTGAATTATTCCGTTCTCAAACTTTTTATCCCGAACCATATCGGGATTCCGTCACTCCGTGCGGAGTGACTTCACCGGGTTTGAAACTGCTGCTTTTATAGATTGAAAACTTACTGTTATCAATGCAATAGCAACAGCAATCGCACCGGCAAGTGCAAACATCCACCAACTGATTGTTACCCTATATACAAATGATTGCAGCCATTTATTCATTGCCCACCATGCAATAGGTGTTGCAATTACAATGGATATAACAACCAATTTTAAAAATTCTTTTGAAAGCAATTGAACAATGCCTGGCACACTTGCGCCTAAAACTTTGCGCACACCAATTTCTTTTTTTCGTTGTTCGGCACTAAATGCAGCAAGACCAAACAAACCCAAACATGAAATAAAAATTGCCATGATGGTAAATAAATTGATGATGCGTGATAATGTAATTTCTGTTGAATATTGTTTCTGCACCACATCATCTAAAAAAGAATATTCAAAAGGTACAGCCACCAAATCTTTATGCCAGATGCTTTCAATTTTTGAAAGCAGTGTTTTGTAATCCGTACTGCTAACAGAAACAATAACGTGAGAAATATCCCCACGCTTCGGACGATAAACTAACATGAACGGTTTTACTTCATCATGTAAAGAGTTATAATTAAAATCTTTCATTACGCCAGCTATCTCCACGTAATCTACAGGGTTCGGTGGCGTATAATCATACAATTTCGTTCCGGGTGCATTTTCAGGTTTTAATCCAAGGCGTTTGCATACCGTTTCATTTACCAGCACCTTACCAGAATCATATAAATGAAAATCCCTTCCGCTTATTAATTTAATGCCGGTTGTCTTTGCAAAATATTCATCGGTATAAATTTCCTGTATATCTGTTGCAGTTGCTTCGCTGCCACCTTCAAGAAAAAAGCCGTTATCATTCGGAACAAAATGTCCTAAATAATTATTCGCTTTACTTACATACTTTACTTCTGATAATTGCCGAAGGTCTCCTGCAAAAGCATCTATTTTACTTTTTGAATCATCCGTATGAAAATTGAAAACAAGTTTTTGACTCTTATCAAATCCCAAATCTTTATGCTCAATAAAATTTAGTTGACTATAAATAATGATGATGCCCGCAATTAATATAACAGATAACACAAACTGAAACACAACCAGCGAACGGCGAATGCCTGCCGCAGAAATATGACTGGTAAAATTTCCTTTGATAACTTTTATTGCCTGGAAAGCTGATAAATAAAATGCAGGGTAACTTCCCGCAACAACGCCTGTTACCAAAATAATTCCTGCAAGCAATAACCACATCCTGTAATCGCTTAACATTGATAGATGAATATCTGCCTGTGTTACATTATTGAAATATGGCAACAATAATATTAGCAATGGTAAAGCAATTACAACACCGATAAATGAAAGTAAAAATGATTCGCTCATGAATTGTTTTATGAGATCTTTCCGTTCTGCACCAATCACTTTTCTTACACCAACTTCTTTTGCTCTTTTAGATGCACGTGCGGTAGAAAGGTTCATGAAGTTGATGCATGCAATTACCTGTATCAGTATTGCTATCAATATTAAAATATTTAAAAAAGAAGGATCGATTGTTTTCGTCATTTCTACTTCGTAGCCTGTTGTTGTATGTATTGAACCGATTGGCTGCAGATGCAATTTCTTTTCCATTCCGATTTGCTTTAATTGCTCTGCACCATGTCTTTGTAAAAACGCCGGCAACTTTTTTTCCAATGCCGCAGCATTTGCATCAGGTCTGAGTTTTATAAATGAGTTGGTGAAATTATTTCCAGACCACGTATCGTTATGCAACACATAATCGCCAACACCACCACTGTTCATTGTAATAAAAATATTTGCCTGCACATTTGACTTACCCAGGCTTTCATCAACAACAGCTGTTACTTTAAAATCGTGCTTGCCATTGTCGTCATCAATCGTAATCACTTTGCCGACAGGATTTTCATTACCAAATAATTTATCGGCAGTCGGTTTCAGCAACACGATTGAATAGGGTTCATTCAAAACATTTTTTTCGTTCCCGCTTACAAAATGATAAGTGAATATGTCGAAGAATGTTGAATCAACATACACTTCATTCTTTTCGTACAACGATTTTTCTTTATAGCGAAGCAAATGTTCACTATTGCTGAAATCATTAATGACTCTTGTAAATTGTTCTACTTCCGGAAAATCATTTTTTATAGCCGGTGCGATTGGAGGAGAACAGGTTGAATTATTGTGCACGTCGCCCGGTAAGCTTAGCCAGGTTGTAACGCGGTAAATATCTTTCGCATCTTTTTCATGTTTATCATAACTGTACTGGTCTTGAACATACAACACAATATATAAACAACACAACGTGCCGATAGCCAAACCAATTATATTAATAAAGCTGAAGGTTTTATTCTTTGCTAAAAATCGAAGCGCAGTTTTGAAATAATTTTTAAACATAACCAACGATTTCTGATTTATTGATTTTGTGATTTTATGATCTCTGATTTATTTATTTACGATTGGCGTTTCACGTCTCGCGTTCATCATTCTTCTCTCAAACCTTTTACAGGATTTAAAAACGCTGCTCTTATTGTTTGTGAACCGATAGTAAGCAGCGATAAAAAAACAATCATCAACAATCCGGGAATAAATAATCCTGCACTTAATGCTATTCTTTGGCTCATTACCTGCAATACCATATTGCCAAGAAATACGGCAGCAGGAATGCCTATCAGCATCGCAATGATCATTACCTGCAAATATGATTTGGCAAGCATGCGCATAAGTGATGCAGGACTTGCACCGATCACTTTTCTTATACTTATTTCTTTTGTTTTTGATTGAATAGTGAAGATGGTAATACCAAGCAAACCAAGACAGGCGATCGTTACACCAAGCATACCAATAAACGCGATGATCCAGACAGCATCACGCATATCTGCGAATATGTCTTGTATGTTTTGTTCGTAAAATTTTCCTTCAAAGGGATGATATGGATCAAGTTTTTTCCATGTTGACTTCAACCGATCCACCGTTTGCATTGTATTGCCTGATGCAATGCTGAGATTAAGTATTGACCATTGCTTAGGATCATACCGCATCAGCATTGGTTCGAGCGCATAATCTGCAGGCTTGAAAAGAAAATCTTTTACAACACCGGTAATTGTAAGTGTTATACTATCTGCAACAGTAATTGTTTTGCCGATTGCATCTGTTGGCGTTCCAAGTTGAAAATTCTTTATAAACTTTTCATTCACGATCGCATATTGCTCATGCTGCTGCGAAGCATCCGATAGAAAATTTTTTCCTGCTACTAATTTTAAATTAAAGTTGCTGAGATAATTTTCGTCTGTAAAATATTCGCGAACCGTAACCGGCTCTTTTTCTTTATTGATACGCACGTCATCACCCCAATCGCTGTATGTTCCCATCAAGATAGAAACAGCAGATATTTTTTCAACGCCGGGTATTTTACTGAATTCTGTTTTTGCTATTTCATAATTCACACCCTGTAACGGAATATTGAAAATATGTGTTTGTTGTGTACCGAAATTTGTGTTAATAGCATATTGCATTTGACGGTATGTAACAGTTACAAGACTTACAAATATTAAAGAGATAACAAACTGTATTACCAGCAATGTTTTTCTTAAACCAAGATGACGAAAGACTTTGATATTTTGCAATTTTTGCATAAGCATAAGTGGCTTTATGCGTGATAAAACGGCTGCAGGCAACAAGCCGGCAATAATGCCAAGTATAATAGCAAATGCAATAAATAATATGATTACGGTTGCATCTGTTTTAAAACTGATATCTGCGTTGTTTATAAAACCAAGGCTGGTGAATTGTGGAATAAGAAATTGTAATAAAAT
>DASZUY010000054.1:0-15051 GCA_035547495.1 Parafilimonas sp.
GGTAAATGATTGACCGAAATTTATATTCAACATTCGAATGATTGATATAGAAAAAATAAGCCACGACATGCTTAAACAGAAACCGCCAATAACATCTGTTGTATAATGAACATGCAAATAAACCCGGCTTGTTATAATCAAAATACAAATCACAAAGAATAAAATTGATAAAATCATCTTCCATTGTTTTTTGATATTGCTTTTCCAGATTATGTAAACAAGTAAACCGTAAAACGTAAATGAAGCGAAAGAATGCCCGCTTGGATAACTGTAATCAGTTACATCTGCAATTAAAGGATGCGGCGGTCTTGCGCGATGAAAACTATCTTTCATCAACCATAAAATCTGATCACCAATAATTCCGATCAAAGCAATACAAACGCCTTGTTTTATTTGTCTGTTTATAAATAAAAAATAACAAACAACAACCGTATATGCAGGCAATAAAAAATACCGCGAACCAAAAAAAGTAATGTGAAGCATGATCCTGGTTAAGGAAGGAGATATTATTAGGCTGAATTTATTATAAACAAGCTGATCAAAATTATTTTCATTTCCTGCATTTGCATTAATGCCGATAAACCAAAAAATAAATATCAGCAACAGAAATAAAAGCATCAGTATTAAAGATGGTAATACCGATTCACGAGTTTGCTGTTGATTGACTTCTTTGATGAAATAAATTTTTGCGCGAAAAATTACGGCATAAAAATATAAGCGCTTACATTTTTAAATACAGTATCTTCTAACAAGAAATTTAATGTAGCTTTTATTAAGGTTAGTTAGTTGCTAAGTCTGCATTCAATTTTCCATAACCAAAATTTTTTGTTTTGGAAGGATATGAACTTGCAGTTGTGGTTAGCAATTGCATAATCTGTTCTCTTGTATAAGTTGGATGTTTGCTCCAGGCCAATGCGGCAATACCTGCAGAAGTTGCTGTAGCTACAGAAGAGCCGCCAACAGTTGTTGGCACAGTACCGCTAATTGCATTTGCAATAGGATTGCCGCCATCGCTTGTTCTTTCCATAACAATTACAAAATCTATAGCAGCGCCTTTGTGGCAATCGTAACACGCAGTTAAAGCTGTTTTATCTTTTACACCAGTAATTGCTTCAACCTGCGGCAACGTTGCAGGAAAAACTACGCCAACAAATTTTGTAAATGCCGTTGAAGTGCCGCCTGCACAAAACATAAGTTTGCCTTTTCCATACGCGTAAACAATTGCATCTTTTATTTGAGATGAGGAACCCACACGACCAACACTCATGCTTGTAATTTTAATAGTCGGATCGTCGGCAGCATAAGTATATGCATCTGAAACGCCTTTCACTTCGTCACTTTGATCAATTATAACGTCATGTGTGGCTTTGCAAACAACAAGATCGCAATTATACGCAACGCCGCAGGAATTGCCATCTATGCCGCGTGGTGCTGCAATTGTGCTGCTCATGGTTGTGCCATGTCCGCAATCATCATCTGCACTGGTGGCGCCAGGCAACGTAAACATTTTTTGAATGGTGCGACCAGTTGAATATCCCTGGTTAAAACTTCCGTTCATATCATCCTGATCTGGACTTACACCTGTATCGATCACCATCACCTTCACTCCTGCTCCGGTTGATTTCGTCCATGCTGCAGGAATACCATGATATGCATAATCCCATGATTGTTTTGTTCCGGGTAGAATAGTTGTGTAATCAAGCCCTTCTTTTAAATTATTATCGCCAACATAACCGCCGCAACCGCTGCCGCCCAAAAGACTTGCTGTTTCGTTTTCCGTGTTATCGTATCTCTCGGGTTCATAACCCATCGGTTCAACATAGCGGATCAAATTACTTTGTCTTAAAAGTTTTATTGTGCTGAGGTTTTTAATCTTTACATCGATAACGGGTATTCTATTTTCTTTCCATACTTCAACATTTTCAAGTTTTAAGTTAGGTTGTGCCGATTTTTCTTCCTGCAAAATCATTTTCATTACCTGCAGTTTTGTTGCAACCCATTTTGTATCATGAATATTAATTTGTGCAAGACGCGTATCTACATTTTTTTCATCCACCGGCTTATACCCTACTGAAACCATTTGATCATCGCTGTGCAAAATGGCACTATACACCATAAAATCCGATGCATCTTTCCAGTTAAAATCTCCTTTTAGATTTATTTGCTGATAGATAAAATCATTGATTTGTTTTGTGCTGAGAATTTGTGATGAAAGTTGTTCGCTTTGCGGGTTAGATTGTACAGATATTTCTTCAGAATTTTTTTTACAGGCTGTAAAGATTAATGTGATAACAAAAGCTAAAAGCAGTAACTTTTTCATAATACAGATTTTTTGGAAACAGAAAATTACTGCTTATTTATTTCTGAAAAAATTTTTAGAAACTAATACTTATGTTTTTCTACATGCTTAAACGCATTGCTTACTACAGCAGCTTTTATAAACCCAGGTGTTACGCGGCTTATATGATAAGAGAATTTATTTAACAAGCCGGGAATGATGCGCGCCTTTCCTTTCAACATTTTTTCAATGGCTTCTTTTGCTACATCTTCTGGTTGAAGTATTGACCATTTTGCAAAACCTTTCAGTTCTTTATTTATTGCAATGGTTTTATGATTGCTGTCAGTTCCGCCAGGACAAAGCACACTTACTATGATATTGTGTTGCTTTAATTCAAGTCGTAACGAACGACTGAAATAATAAACGTACGCTTTTGAAGCGGAATAAACTGTTTTGCCGGGTATTGTAAAAAAGCCGCCCATGCTGCCTAAATTCAAAATATGTGATGGTGCATTTGCTTTCAGTTCGTCAATAAACAATCGTGTTAGTATTGTAGTTGCACGAACATTTAATTGTAGTTGCTTTTCATAAAACAAAGTGTCAGTACGCGCAAAATCTCCTTTAGAACCAATGCCTACATTATTGATGAGAATATTTACTTTAAAATCATTTTGCTTTACCCATTTAAACAATTTGCAGAAGGAATCTTCTTGTGTCAGGTCAATTCCTAAAACATGGCAACAAACTTTGTAATCGTTTTTTATTTCGGATTGAAAATCTTCAAGGCTCTTATCTGGCAAAGCAACCAGCAGTAAATTCATTTTTCGAGATGCGCATTCTTTAGCTAATGCCTTTCCAATTCCTGAACTTGCTCCCGTTATCAAAGTGTACATCATGCTTTTTGCTTTAACCAGTCTACTGTTTTTTGCAAACCTTCTTCAAGTGAAATATAATTATAACCTAATTCGCGCTGCGCTTTTTCAGAGCTCAAACTCCAGTCGTGATAATATTTTTTTATCCATGGCGGCGTGAGCAATGGCGGCTTACCTGTAATATTTGTATAGAGTTGCATAGTGTTGCCGGCAATCATCATTAACCATACGGGCATTTTAATTAAAGAAATTTTTTTGCCGGTGATTTTTGCAAGCAAATCAAAAAACTCGTTATACGATGCATTCACGCCGGCTAAAATATAACGCTCACCATTGCTGCCTTTTTGCATCGCTAAAATATGCCCGTTCACAATATCATCAATATAAACATAACTTCCTGTACGCTTGCCATCGCCGGGTATAAATTTCCATTTGCCTGCCATGTATAATTTTATCAATCGTGTAACCGCGTTGCTTTCTGTAATAATTCCTGGTCCGTAAATACGCGGCGGATTTACTGTTACGATATGCATGCCATATTTGTTACAATATTCCCTGCATAAGTTTTCCGCCTGCGTTTTGCTGATTTCATAATCTGTAAACGGTTCACCAATTCTTGCATCATCTTCTTTTACGGGTCTTGAACCTGAAGGGCCTAATGTTCCTGCTGTAGATGTAAAAACAATTTTTTGTACAGATGAATTGCGTGCGGCATCCAAAACATTTCTCAAACCATCAACATTTAATTTGTAAAAAGTTGACATGTCTTTTGCCCAAACTCTCGCATATGCTGCAAGATGATAAACCTGCCCGCAATCTTTTATAGCATTTTCAATGGATGATTTATCTGTAATATCGCCTTTAAATATTTTTATGTTGGGATGTGATAAAACTTTTGTGCGTTCGTCGCGACATAGTGCATGAATAATATTTCCTTCATCTGCCAGTTTTTTTGCAAGATTATTGCCGATATATCCTGTAGCGCCCGTAATAAATATTTTCATAAACCAGCAGGAGAATTTTTTATTTAATAGCGTTCAATATAAACAAATCAATTTAAAAAAATAATAGTATAGCTTTTGAATGTTGCAATAATAAGCGGGTAACTTTGAAATCTTTATTTTTGCGAACTTTAAGAAGGGATTAATGAAGAAAATAGAATTAGAAATAGTGGCTTTATCACATAGTATTACGCAAACGCATTCGTATGCGGTGGTTTTGGGTGAAGTAAATGGCTTACGCCGTTTACCTATTGTAATTGGCGGTTTCGAAGCACAGGCAATTGCTGTTGCGTTGGAGCGCATGCAGCCGAGCCGACCATTAACACACGACCTGATGAAAAATTTTATGCATGCGTTTAATGTAGAGCTGATGGAAATAATTATTAACGATTTGCAGGAAGGAATTTTTTATTCAAAACTGGTTTGCGTAAATGAACATGATACGGTTGAAATTGACAGCCGCACCAGCGATGCACTTGCACTCGCAGTTCGCTTTGGCTGCCCGATTTATACCTATGACAATATTTTAGAGAATGCCGGCATTTTAATGGAGGATGAAAGCAAGCAAAAAAAATCTGATATACCTGTTCAGGAAGCAGCAACAGTTTCATCGCGAGACCTTGGTAAAATGAGTGTACAGGAACTGGAAAAACTTTTACAGGAAGTGTTGGAGCAGGAAGATTATATACGCGCTATTGAAATAAGAGATGAATTAAAGAAACGAAAATAATATCCGTGAAACGTGAGACGACAAACGTGAAAGAATTCACTTCTCACCTTTTACTTCTCACTTTTAAAAGCTTCACTTGGTAACCTTTCCTAATTGCAAAATAAATCTCGGGTTAAATATTATTAGTAAAAGAGATGATGGTTATCACAATCTCGAAACTGTATTTTATCCTTTGCCTTTTTATGATGTGCTTGAAATAATAACAAGCGATAAAAAAGAAAACGAATTTTTTCTTACAGGAATTTATATTGATGGTGACACAAAAAATAATCTTTGTTTAAAGGCATATAATATTCTGAAAAAAGATTTTTCGCAATTGCCATTTGTAAAAATTTATTTACACAAAAACATTCCGGTTGGTGCGGGTTTAGGCGGCGGCAGTGCTGATGGCGCTTTTATACTTACCTTATTAAACGAAAAATTTAATCTGAATTTAAGCGAAGAAAAATTGTTGCAATATGCTTTGCAATTAGGTAGCGATTGCCCTTTCTTTATAAAAAATACACCTTGCTTTGCACAAAGCCGCGGTGAAGTATTAGAAGAAATTTCGTTGAATCTTTCAGGTTATAAATTGATACTAATTAACCCGGATATTCATATCAATACAGCATGGGCTTTTGCGCAAATTCAAACATCAATTCCTGAAAAATCAGTAAAAGAAATTATTCAGCAACCAGTTTCGCAATGGAAAGAAAATTTGAAAAATGATTTTGAGCAAGCTGTGTTTGCAGCACATCCATCTTTACAAAAAATAAAAAAACAACTCTATACATTGGGCGCCGTTTATGCCGCAATGACCGGAAGTGGAAGCACTATGTTTGCAATTTTTAATAATGATGAAAACCTAAGCCGATTAAATTTCGAAAACAATTATTTTATTAAAGCGTTAGAGCTATAGCAACAGTGAAATTAAATAGATTTGTGTATCAAGTACACATTAGCTATTTTCGCTAACCGCTAACTATGTTGTAGCATATAAAATGCAATTTAATTACCACATTAAAAAATTTTTACGTGGCGAAAGAACAAGTAAAAACGATTGAGCAGCTTACTTCAAAACAAAACACAGAACAGCGTTTAAACGGAAATGGAAGTGCACAAGCAAAGGATGCTTCATCAGCCTTAAACAAAAACGGTAAAGAATCGAAAGAAGCAACCGGCGACAAATTAGAGAAAAGAAAAAAAATTATTGAAAACGCTAAGCCCGCAAAAAAAGATTCTGCAAAAAAAGTTTCTACAAAAAAAGCGATGCCTGTCGGCAAACAGGCATCGGCAAAAAAAGTAAACATTCCAAAAGCCGATGCAATAAAAACCACACGGCTTGTTTTTCAATTGAAATTCCGTACTAATCCGGGAGATAATTTATTTATTACAGGCGACCACGAAATTTTTGGCAACAAAGAAATCAGCAAAGCATTGCCTTTGCAATATTTGAATGATGAAATGTGGGTTGTTTCAATTGATATTGACCCGACATCGGTTCCTGCAAATGGGATTGTATATAACTACGTGTTGAAGTTTGCGGATGGTTCCGTAGTTTATGATTGGGGCAGCGATAAAAAAATTGATAAAAACATTTTAAAGTTTGAAGAAGTTTTAATTAATGATGCATGGAATCATGCAGGATATTTTCAAAATGTATTTTACACAGAGCCGTTTCAAAATGTGTTGCTGAAAAAAAGTTTTACAGAAGTAAAAATTAAACAACCGAAAAACTTCACACACATTTTTAAGGTGAAGGCACCGTTGCTGAATAAAGGCGAAACAGTTTGTATTCTTGGTTCTGCAGAAGAGCTTTCAGACTGGAGTGCACAAAAACCGGTTTTATTAAGCAGAAAAAGCGATGAAGATTTTTTCAGCGTCGCACTTGATATTTCAAAAGTTGATTTGCCTTTATTTTATAAGTATGGCATTTGCGATATAAAAAAGAAAACGCTTATTCGGTTTGAAGATGGACCGAATCGTGTTTTATATCATGCACATGCTGCAGCCATCAATAAAATCACAATTGAAAACGATGGTTTTATAAACATTCCTTCAGACAACTGGAAAGGCGCCGGTGTTGCAATTCCTGTATTTAGTTTACGCAGTAAAAACAGTTGGGGTGTTGGTGAATTTGCAGATTTAAAATTGTTAGTTGACTGGGCGAAAAAAACTGGTTTGCAGCTCATTCAAATTTTGCCGGTGAATGATACAAATGCAACACATACCTGGGTTGATTCATATCCTTACGCAGCAATCTCTGCGTTTGCGTTGCACCCGATGTATTTAAATATTGATGCGCTTGCAAATAAATCAAACAAAAAAATTCTTAAAGATTTTATAAAAGAAAAACAAGCGCTGAATAAAAAAGATGAAGTTGATTATGAAGCAGTGAATAAATCAAAATGGACGTTGTTCAAAAAAATTTACGAGCTGCAAAAATTAGAAACGTTTTCTTCAACTGAATTCAAAACTTTTTTTGAGCACAATAAACACTGGCTCGTTCCTTACGCAGCTTTTTGTTTTTATCGCGATAAATTTCATACAGCAGATTTTAACCGCTGGTCTTCGCACAATCAATACGTAAAGGAAGAAGCGCAGGCTTTATTTGATGATGCAAAAACAAGTGATGAAGTTTTGTTGCATTGTTTTATTCAATATCATTTGCACGTGCAGTTGAAAGAAGCTGCGGAATATGCACATGAAAATGGCGTGATTATTAAAGGCGATATTCCGATTGGTGTTTATCGTTATGGCGCAGATGCGTGGCAGGCGCCTAGTTTATATCACATGAATATGCAAGCTGGTGCACCGCCAGATGATTTTGCAATCAAAGGTCAGAACTGGAGTTTTCCAACTTACAACTGGAAAAAAATGGCAGACGATGGTTTTGCATGGTGGCGCAAACGCTTCGAGCAAATGAGTAATTATTTTGATGCATTTCGCATTGATCATATTCTTGGTTTTTTTAGAATTTGGAGTATTCCAATGAATGCGGTTGAAGGCATCATGGGACATTTTGAGCCTTGTATTCCTGTACACATAAATGAGTTTCGTGAAAGAAATACCTGGTTTGATTATGATCGTTACACAAAACCATTTATTACAGACCAGGTGTTGTATGATTTAGTTGGCAATGAAGCAGATCATTTCAAACAAAATTATTTACAGGATATTGGCTATGGAAAATACAGTTTGCGCGAAGAGTTCTCAACACAAAAAAAAGTAGAAGATTATTTTATTGCCATTGATGCTAAAGACGATTGGAAAAAACAAAAACTCTTCGACCTTATATCAAATGTTATTTTGTTTGAAGTGGAAGAATCGAATGGTCAGCAATTTCATTTTCGTTTTAATATCGAGTCAACAAAATCTTTTCAATATCTTGATGGCAACACACAAAATCAATTAAGAGATTTATATGTTGACTATTTTTTCAGGAGACAAGATGACTTCTGGAAAAAAGAAGCAATGAATAAATTGCCTGCATTGAAACGCTCAACCAATATGCTGGTTTGCGGCGAAGATTTGGGTTTGGTTCCGGGTTCGGTTCCTGCAGTAATGAATCAACTTGGATTATTGAGTTTGGAAATTCAGCGCATGCCTAAACAAACAAACAGAGAATTTTTTCATCCGAACGATGCACCTTATTTAAGTGTTGTTACACCATCAACACACGACATGAGCACAATTCGCGGCTGGTGGGAAGAAGACAGAAATAAAACGCAACGTTTCTTTAATTATGAAATGGGTGAATGGGGCGATGCTCCATTCTTTTGCGAACCCTGGGTGAGCAAAGCAATTCTCAACATGCATTATTATTCAGGTGCTATGTGGAGTATTTTTTTGTTGCAGGATTTGTTAGGAATAAGCAAAGAATTGCGTCGCGAAAATCCGCATGAAGAAAGAATTAATGTGCCTGCCATTCCAAATTATTACTGGCGTTATCGCATGCATTTGAATTTGGAAGATTTGCTTGAAACAGATGAGTTCAATTCATCTTTACATAGCGATATCAAAGCTTGCGGCAGAGCGCCAAAAGATTAAATTATTTTGATTATTTTATTTAATGAAATCGTTGCAGGATTTTTGTAACGATTTTTTCTTTTTTATAAACTTGAAAGAATGAAATATAATTTTTTAGGAACAACGGGAATGAAAGTATCTGAATTATGTTTAGGTACAATGACTTTTGGTGGCAGCAACACCGGCATTTGGTCAAACATTGGTCAGTTAGAACAACAGGAAGTTGATAAGATTATTAAACGTTCGGTTGATGCAGGAATAAATTTTATTGATACGGCAAACGTTTATTCGCAAGGTTTGAGTGAAGAACTTACAGGAAATGCAATTCGCAATCTTGGTTTAAAAAGAGATGACCTTGTTATTGCAACAAAAGTGCGTGGTAAAATGGGTGAAGGTGTAAATGAAATTGGTTTATCGCGCAAACATATTATGCAGCAGGTTGACGAAAGTTTAAAGCGTTTGAATATTGATTATATCGATTTATATCAAATTCATGGTTACGATGCATTAACACCGATTGAAGAAACAGTGCGTGTGCTGGACGATTTGGTAAGAAGTGGCAAGGTGCGTTACATTGGCTGCAGCAATATTACTGCATGGCAATTAATGAAAGCGCTTGCATTTTCTCACAATCATAATCTTGCAAAATTTGTTTCGCTGCAAGCTTATTACACAATTGCGGGAAGAGATTTGGAACGCGAATTAATTCCTTTATTGAATGACCAGAAAGTAGGATTGATGGTTTGGAGCCCGCTTGCCGGCGGATTTTTAAGCGGTAAATATTCGCGCAATAAAAATCCTGAAGATGCACGCAGGGTTAATTTCGATTTTCCTCCAATCAACAAAGAAAAAGCGTTTGATATTATTGATGTGATGGAGCCAATTGCACAATCGAAAAATGTTTCAGTTGCACAAGTTGCATTAGCTTGGTTGTTGCGTCAGCCTGCAGTAACAACTGTAATTATTGGCGCTAAAAAGATGGAACAGTTAGAAGATAATTTAAAAGCAGTTGAGGTTATATTTACAGAAGAAGAGTTGAAAAAATTAGATGAGGTAAGCAAATTAACGCCTGAGTATCCGGGATGGATGCTTGCAAGACAAGGCGGAGACAGAAAATAATTCCCGTGAAACTTTCGTACAAAAAAATAAATCTTCCGTTCGAATATCCATTCACTATTTCGGGCGGAAGAACAAAAACGCATCAGCCTTCTTTAATTGTTGCGCTGCAATTGGGTAACTTAATTGGTTATGGCGAAGCGCCTGCTATTACTTATTACGATATCACTGTTGAGCAAATGATTGCAGACATTGAAAGTAAAAAATCAATGATTGAAAAGTTTGCTTTCACAACGCCGGAACGTTACTGGCATTATTTGCATCATTTAATTCCTAACAATCCATTTTTAGTTTGCGCATTGGATATTGCGGCTTGGGATTTATATGGCAAAATGCAAAACCAACCTCTATACAAATTATGGAATACAGAGTGGAAAAATATTCCAATAATAGACTATACAATTGGAATTGATAGTATTGAAAAGATGATTGAAAAAATGCAGGCGCATCCATCACCTATTTATAAAATAAAAGTGGGAACAGGTGATGATATTGCAATGATTGAAGCGCTGAGAAAAAATACAAATGCAATCTTTAGAGTTGATGCAAATGCAGGCTGGACAATAAATGAGGCGCTTGAAAAAATTCCTTTATTAAAAGATTTAGGCGTTGAACTTGTTGAACAGCCATTGGCAAAAGATGAATGGAGTGAGATGAAATTTTTATATGAACATTCAACACTTCCATTGTTTGCAGATGAAAGTTGTGTGTTTGAAAGTGATGTTATTAAATGCGTTGATTGTTTTCATGGCATCAATATCAAGCTTGTAAAATGCAGCGGCATTACACCTGCTTTAAGAATGATTAGTGAAGCAAAAAGATTAAACCTGAAAGTGATGATGGGTTGCATGAATGAAAGCACTGTTGGCTCTGCGGCCATTGCACATTTCTTACCGCAGCTTGATTATGTTGATATGGATGGTCCGTTATTGTTGAAAGAAGATGTTGCAACTGGATTAACTTATAATAATAATGTTGTATCGGTTTCTGATAAACCAGGCTTGGGAATAATTATGAATGATGAATTATAAGTTATAAGTGCATCTTCACTCATCATTCATCACTTATCATTTATAATTCTCCAACCGCTTTCTTCGCAGCGTTTATTGTATCATTCAAATCATCATAACTTAAGGCATTGCTCAAAAACCAACTTTCATAGCCTGATGGTGGTAAGTAAATTCCTTCATTCAACATCGCATGAAAATATTTATTGAACATGGTAATGTTTGATGCTGATGCATCTGTAAAATTATTCACCGCATTATGCGTAAAGAAAACAGAAATCATCGAACCAATTTGATTTATCGTAACAGGAATATTTGCTTTATCAAAAACATCAAACAAACTTTTTCTTAAATACGCGCCTTTTTCATCAAGCTCATTGTAAACTGTTGGATTATTTTTTAAATGATTTAATAAAGTAAACCCCGCAATCATTGCAATTGGATTACCACTTAAAGTTCCCGCTTGATACACATTTCCAAGCGGTGCAATGTGCTGCATAATTTCTGATCTTCCAGCAAACGCACCAACAGGCATTCCTGCACCAATCACTTTTCCATACGTTACCAAATCTGCATCGATCTTTAAACGTTCCTGAGCACCACCTTGCGCTAAACGAAAACCAGTCATTACTTCATCAAAAATGAAAATGATATCTTCTTGTGTACAAAGATTTCTTAGTTGTTCAAGATAATTTTCTTGCGGCAAAATGCAACCCATGTTTCCGCAAACAGGTTCAATAATAATTGCCGCAATTTGATTTTTATGCTGATCGATCAGTTGCTGTACCGCGTCTATATCATTATAAGGCGCCGTTAAAGTATCAGCAGCAACACCTGCCGTAACGCCCGGTACTGTTTGAATATTAAATGTGGCAACACCACTTCCTGCCTTCACTAAAAAACTATCGGCATGACCATGATAACAACCTTCAAACTTTATTATTTTATTTCTGCCGGTATAACCACGAGCCAATCGAATTGCACTCATGCAAGCTTCTGTTCCACTGCTTACCATTCTAACTAAATCAACATTCGGCACCATACTTTTTATTAACTCAGCCATTTCAATTTCCACCTCTGTTGGCGCACCAAACGATGTTGAATCAACCGCTTTTTTTTGTATGGCTTCAACAACCGGTTCAAACGCGTGACCAAGAATCATCGGTCCCCATGAATTGATATAATCGATGTACTTGTTATCATCTTCATCAAACAAATAAGCACCTTTTGCTTTTTGTATAAATAACGGTGTGCCGCCAACACTTTTAAATGCACGCACGGGAGAATTTACGCCACCGGGAATGGAACGCTGTGCACGTTCAAACAACTCTTTGCTTTTTTCAATATTCATTATTCTAAACTATATTCTTTTTTAAGAAACGCAATTAACCGTTCAGCATCTGGCAGTACGCGCCGAATATTATAAACATAATTCTGCGTTGCGCCATTTTCAAAATCTATCTTATTAAAAAATCTCGGTAAGCTGGATGCATTATCTTCAAGCAAAGGCAGCATAATATGTTTAAAGCCGGTACTTGTATCAAAATAAGTGCTGTCGCTTGTTATTGAAAGGTCAAGCAATTGCTGTGCAGCTTCCAACGCATCATTTGTCGCCTTTGTATACAGGTCTTCAGCTGCATAAATAATTTTCAACTCAACATCAAAGTTTGCTATGCTATCTGCAACATGATCTTTTTTTATCAGTTGCAATCCGGAATTTTTTAGCTGATTCATTGTGGCATCATTCGACTTAAATAATGCATAATATCCAACATAATGTGCGCAACCATTATATAATTTTATCCGGTTATCAATAGTTGAAAAATCAGACCTCGATAATTGCAGTAAATTTTGAAGTGAATCTTGCTTCTTTTTATTTTCTCGTATTGCCATGTTCATGTAAACAGTATCTTCTTTCAGATTGTTTACAAGACTTTCTATGTAATGTTTTTCCTGTTCATGATTAGAAATTGATTCCCGTACATTTTCTGCAATGAAACCAAGTGTTACGGCAAGAAATATCATTACAAACTCAAGAAAGAATTCTTTAAAGTTTTTTTTCTTATGATGAATATCAGGATGGTGATGAACTTCCATTCGGTTTGTTTAAGCGAAAATAATTAATGAATAAGTTCATTTATATTTTCTGCTTTCTGGCTTGCATTAAATTCTATGATTCTAAAATCTGCCAGTTTATGTTTATAAAAAGGATCTTGTTTAATTATTTTTTCTATTTCCTTTTTTGTTGATGCATTTGCTACAATTATTCCACCTTCTCTTGGAATTTTCCTGCCTGAAATAATAAAATTTTTTGCTTTATAATATTTGTTAAGATAAGCAACATGCGCTTTCATGTGCGCATCAATTTCTTCAAGCGGAACTTTGTAAATTAATTCAATGATGAACATTTTTATGCGTTTAATAATCTTGCAGCATCTTTTGCAAAGTAAGTTGCAATCAAATCTGCTCCTGCTCTTTTTATAGAAGTTAATGTTTCAAGTATTGCTTTGTTTTCATCAATCCATCCCATTTTTGCAGCCGCTTTAATCATCGCATATTCGCCACTAATATTATAAACACTCACCGGAATGTGCACCGCATTTTTTACTTCACGCACAATATCAAGATAAGGTAATCCCGGTTTCACCATCACAATATCAGCGCCTTCTTCTTCATCTTGTAAAGCTTCTTTCACTGCTTCAATTCTATTGGCATAATTCATTTGATACGTTTTCTTATCACCAAATCCAGGCGCTGAATCTAATGCATCTCTAAACGGTCCATAAAAACACGAAGCATATTTTGCGCTGTATGCCATGATGCCCACTTTGGTAAAATTATTTTCTTCAAGCGCTTTACGTATCGCGAAGATTCTTCCGTCCATCATATCACTTGGTGCCACCATATCAACACCAGCTTCTGCATGCGATAAACTCATTTTCACCAATGCTTCAACTGTTTCATCATTTACAATCTCACCATCTTTTACAATTCCATCATGGCCATAAATTGAATAAGGATCCAGCGCAACATCAGTCATCACATACATTTCAGGCACTGCATCTTTTATTGCTTTGATGGATCGTTGCATCAAGCCATCTTTATTCCACGCTTCTTTTCCGGTATTATCTTTTGTTTCATCTTTTGCTTTCACGAAAAGTAAAACACACTTCACACCAAGGCTATATAATTCTTTTACTTCTTTGATTGTATTATCAATGCTCATGCGATAATAGTTTGGCATTGATGCAATCTCTTGTTTATAATTTTCACCTTCATTAATAAATAACGGCGCAATAAAATCGTTTGCTGTTAAAACTGTTTCAGCAACAAGATTTCTTATTGAAGCATTTGCTCGTAGTATTCTGTTTCTTCTTTGTAAAAACATATAAGCCCTCCTAAATCCTCCCTAAAGGGAGGACTTTTAAACATCATTATAATTTAATCGTTGTTCATAATAGCTCCCTTTAGGGTTGGGGTATCCAATCTTTCGGTTTTAAACAAACCTGCAACAACTTGTCTTCTTCACTTCCCTGCGTTGGTTGATAATTATATTCAAACCTTACGGTTGCGGGCAAACTCATCAATATGCTTTCTGTTCTGCCACTTGTTTTTAAACCAAATAATGTTCCTCTATCATGAATTAAATTAAATTCAACATAACGACCTCTTCTTATCTCTTGCCAAAATTTGTGTTGCGCATTATAACCTGCTTCTTTTCTCTTTTTAACGATGGGAATATATGCATCCATAAAAGCATAACCACAAGTCTGTGCAAAATCAAACCAAAATTTGGAATCATGATTTTCCTCATCGCGTTTATGATCATAAAAAATTCCGCCGATTCCTCTGCGCTCATTGTTGCGATGTGTGTTCACAAAATATTCATCACAATTATGTTTGAATAACGGATATAATTTTTCATCCAACTTATCGCACGCATTTTTATAGGTTGAATGAAAATGAATCGCATCTTCATCAAACAAATAATAAGGCGTAAGATCTGTGCCACCACCGAACCATCTATCGCATAACGTGC